>NZ_JAKKCR010000026.1:0-31199 GCF_021728015.1 Vibrio sp. G-C-1
CAACATGGCTGAAAGCTTAATACTTGAAGGGCGGAGGGAAAGAACATTCCCTAGAACAGTTAAGCCTAGACCACAGCGGTATGCTAAGAACAAAAATGCCGTTCACTCTTAAGTGAACGGCATTAAGCCTAAGTGGCTCGCTTTTTTGTGTCTAGTAAAGATGCGTCTTAACGCTTTAACAGGGGGCCAAATTAACTATGCCATTACATAGCTCGCAAGGCCATCGTCAAACACTTTTAGAACAGAGTTTCAATTACAACTCACTTGGGACTCAGGAAGAGTTAAGGTTATTTAACCTCTGAGCGGTAGTTTGGATCTGTCCAGCATCGAGGTAACTCTTCCCCTGACATAAACATCAGTTCGGATTTTTTAAACATCTCAGGGTCTTGCTGTTCTTCGCCAGCTTGAAACCGACCTTCGATACTGTCCTGAAATAAGTTGGTTAATTTGGTCATTTCAGTTACATCTACGAGGTCACCGCTCTTTTTCTCTTTTAGAAACATTTTTTTACCCTCAGTCTATTCGATCACCCCTAATTATAATTGTTATTTGGAAAATGAGAGTCTTTTCAATTCCGCCACTCCTTGACTAAGCAGACCTCAGAGCTACGCTTATGATCATCGACAACCCAATCGATGAACAACTCATCCTCAACAAATAAATGGAGTCGCGATGTCATCTGCCCACATTGCAAACAATCTCAGTGAACTCATCGGCGATACCGATCTTGTTAGAATCAACAGTCTCTCAGAGATATCAGGTTGTGAGATTCTTATTAAGTGCGAACACCAGAATCCGGGTGGTTCGATTAAAGATAGAGCGGCCCTTCAGTTGGTTATGGATGCAGTAGAAGCCGGTAAGCTTAAGCCGGGAATGACAATCGTCGAAGGTACCGCAGGAAATACGGGGATTGGCCTTGCTCTAGTGGCCAAATCCCTCGGTTATAAAATGTTGGTGGTGATGCCAAAAGGGCAGGCACAAGAGAAAGAGCGCATGATCTCGCTTTATAACGCTGAACTGTTACTGGTCGACCCTTGTCCTTTTGCAAAACCTGAACACTTTTACCACACGGCCAAACGGATCGGTGTCGAAAATGAAGATTATTGGTGGGCAGATCAGTTCGAAAATCTCAGTAATTATCGAGCACACTATTTAAATACTGGACCGGAAATATGGCAGCAAACCCAAGGGAATATTGATGCTCTAGTTTCAGTGGTGGGGACTGGTGGAACCATTGCCGGAAACTCACACTATCTATCTGAGCAGAAACCCAATCTCGAAACTTGGTTAGTTGACCCAAATGGGTCCGGCATTTATTCGTTTCTACGTAATGGACAGTATCAATCAACGGGAAGTTCGTTCACGGAAGGCATAGGGATCATGCGGACGGTTGAAAATTTCAGGCAGGCAAAAATCAATCGTGCAATCACACTGCCCGATCAGGATTTGGTGACGATATCCCGCCTTGTTGCGGAACATGACGGTATTCTTCTAGGAAGCAGTTCGTCGTTGAACGTAGCAGGTGCGCTATACGCTGCAGCTAGAATGGGGAAAGGGAAAACCATCGTTACATTCAGCTGTGACCTTGCTGAGCGCTCGTATTCGAAGCTGCACAACGAAGCGTTTCTGAAAGAAAAAGAGATACAGCTTAATAAAGAAAACCTTTCTCAACTATGGGCTCGTTATCAAGCAGAAGATGGCAGCATGGTCGTCAACGTATAGCTGTTCTAAGTGAATACTGCCAGTGGGATGCCTGCTCTTTCGTTAGTGATGGACATCCGTTAGCGCTAAACATCCGGTTATAGCCGTTATCACCAAATCCGGCACTATTGCTTGTTATTAGGGTAGTGAATCACATTATGAAATACGGCATTTCCTTCACCGATATTTTTGTAGCCATGGTTTTGGTTAGCATTGAAGCGAACGGCTTGCCCTGCTCGTAACGTATGCCACTCACCATCAAACATCACTTCCATCTCTCCCGAAATGCATAAGATGTGCTCAGTGACACCTGCGTTATGTGGGGCAGATTCATGCTGGTAATCGGGTGCTAGGGTGAGTTCGAATATTTCAAACCCTAGTGCTTCCTCAAAAGGAAACAACAAACTGACGAAAAAACCAATGTTGTATTCCTCATGCCTTAGTTCGTTTGCATCTCTGAATAAACTCGTCAGTTCACTGTTTGGGCTAGCCGCGATAAAACTCGAAAGTGACACTTCGAACCCAGAAGCTATCTGCCAGAGCTTAGCGACTGTCGGGCTGGATTCTCCACGTTCAATTTGTCCTAGCATTGCTTTACTCACGCCAGTTTCTCTCGCTGTTTTGTCTAAGCTCCAGCCTTTCTCTTGGCGAAGGCGTTTCAAGTTAACACCAACTTTAATTTCTGGTTGCATATTTTCTCTACAAGTTTTTTACAAATAAGTTGTGCGTTATAGCGCACAGTGCTAGGTTTGGTCTATGGACGTTATAACGCACACAGGAAGAGATTAACATGACTAAGCTAAAATTTTCTCACGTCAGTACCGGCTTTATCGCTGTTTTCATTGGTTATGCGAGCGCCGCGGCGATTATTTTCCAAGCGGCAATGAGTGCTGGAGCAACTGAAGAACAAGTGGCGTCATGGTTTTGGGCGTTGGGTATTGGCATGGGGATGACCACAATACTGCTCTCGTTTCATTACAAGAAGCCTGTGGTTACAGCGTGGTCGACGCCTGGAGCGGCGTTGTTAATCACATCTCTTGAAGGGCTAACAATGAATCAGGCAGTAGCCGTGTTTTTGTTCAGTTCGATGTTGATCACGTTAGTTGGATTGGCGGGGATATTTGAGAAAGTCCTAAAACAGATCCCAACATCGATTGCCTCAGCGATGCTCGCGGGGATTCTATTGCAATTCGGTTTGGGTTTGTTCATGTCGCTAATGGAAGAGGCACAAGTCGTAGCGGTCATGCTCGCTGTATTTATTCTGGCGAAAGCGCGGTTAGGAAATTTACTGCTCCCAAGCATTTTCATTATCGCATTGGTCATGTGTGTGGGTTTTGGCAAACTCGATGTCAGTCAGGTGACTATGGGATTAACGACCCCAGTGTTCATCACGCCCGATTTTGAGTTCTTTTCATTGTTCAGTGTGGGTATCCCACTGTTTATAGTGACGATGGCTTCACAGAACTTACCGGGATTTGCGGTTCTAAAAGCGAACGGATACCAAGTCGATTCATCGAAGATCATTACCACCACCGGGGTGACAGGTTTGATCTTCGCACCGTTTGGTGGCTTTGCGTATAACCTTGCAGCAATTACGGGCGCTATTTGCATGGGCCCGAATGCGGATAGTAATCCAAAGACACGTTATATGGCGGGGATCTGTATGGGCGGGTTTTACTTGTTAGCTGGTGTGATGGGGATGTCATTTGTGTCGCTGTTTAGCGCAGTGCCCTCCGAGATTGTCATTGCGGTTGCTGGCTTAGCGGTGATGCCGACCTTGATGAATTGTTTAGCTGTTTCGATGGCAGACAACCACTATCGAGAGCCTGCACTGCTTACTTTCTTATTCACTGCTTCTGGTACTAATTTACTGGGAATCGGCAGTGCATTTTGGGGTCTGTGTATTGGGTTGTTTTGTTGCTGGTTACACCATTACAAAGCTAAGTCGCGTGGAGCAAGCAAGACTTCGCAAACTTCGTCGTAATGAGATGATGTCCCTAGTAAACGAGGCCTTAAATTTATCAGTAGTCATCATGGTGCTTTGTGCTTGGTACAAATATTCAGTTCGAACCAGCCTTAGGTTGTGATTGAGATAGTATTTTGCTACAAAACGCGCATAATCTCGCTATACAACATTTAAAGAAGAAATTACTTATGACTACCTTTCAATACTATTTTCATCAACTGCCTTGCTTCGACTGTAAAAAAACGACGGTAAGTACTGATCTTGGTTGGTTAACGCCTGCGATGAAAGAAGATGTGATAGCTCAACTGACAGCGACGCTTGCGCAAGGTGAGATTACACCTGATCTTTCAGCAAATGTGGTATGTACTAAAGAGGAAGCTCGTGAGTACCTATTGCTTAACTTCTTCGGTTATTCAGAAGAAGAACTAGCAAGCGAAATTGAAGCGGATGATGAGAAAGAAGTCGCGGATGAAATCGCAGAGCTACTGGAAGAAGGCGAAGACACCATCACCTTCGAACATGAAATTGCTCTTCAGTGCTGTGCAGGTTGTGACGTTGTTGAAGACGAGTCAAACTAAACTCTTGTATTAAGGTTATTAAACCAAGTACTTGTAATAAAGTCAGTATGTTCATCATACCCATATGATGTTCAAATGATTAAAGGCGTTAGCGAATTGAAGTTCGCTAACGCCTTTTTTGTATCTCTACTTCTTATATCCAAGCTGCATTAGATCCTATGATATTTTGCTTTCTATAATGCCTTGTTCGCTCAGTTGCGAAAGGATCTCTGCGGTCTTCTCTCTGAATAAATCTCTCAGTAGACGCACAGTAGGGGTGATGGATTGACGACTTGGGCATACTAACCACAGTTCTGTGGGTGTTGGTTTAAATTCAGGCATGACTTTAACCACTTCGCCTGAAAGCAGATGACGTGACATGTCTAGGCAAGATTTTATTGCCACTCCTTTACCCGCGATACACCAACGTCTTACAAGATCAGCGTCGTTCGAGGCGCGGTTCCCTTTTAGTTTCACTTTATGATCTTGAGTGCCATCGTTGAATATCCACTCGTCTTGCAATATGTCATGAAGTTGGTAGAGCAAACCATTGTGTTGAGTTAAGTCACTCGGGTGTTTTGGTGTCCCCATTTCAGCCAAGTATTCAGGGGCCGCACACAATATTCTGGGTACATCGCAGATTTTAAAGCCATACATGTTGGCATCAGTCGGGGAGCCATAACGCAACGCCATATCAACAGAATCACGGTAAAAATCGATATTGCTATCGCTGATGCTAGTACGTAGTGCGGCGTTAGGATATTCCAATAAAAACTCATCAAGCCAAGGTGTGATTAGGTTTCGCCCTAGATCAGAAGAAAGCGCGATGCGAATTTCACCGTCAACAATACCAAGCTCTTCTCTCATGTTGAGTTTCGCTTGCTCCAACATTTTTAAGGCTTGTTCACACTCAGGTAAATAGCGTTCGCCTGCTGAAGAGAGCCTTAGGTGGCGCGTGGTTCTTACAAATAATTCCGCCCCCAGTGCAGCTTCAACACGTTTGACGGCAGCACTTGCTGTGGCAGTACGCATATCGAGGTTGGTGGCTGCAGCGGTGATACTGCGAAACTCCGCCACTTTCAAAATGACCTGTAAGTCTTCAAGAAGCATATTATCTACCTGTATTGAATTATGTTCTAAACATGGCGTTGGGATATTTCCCCATCACAATCTGCAAATGGGTGATCTCTACTTACCGCTTCTAAGTTAGCTTCAAACATTTAATTGTCAAAATTAATTTGATAATAATTCAAATATGAGGCTGTTTTTCATTAGTAATTTTCTCACTATCATTTCCCCTATCGACAACGTAGCGCAGTACACACTGTATGAACGAAGCCTACGATCTAGGGGGACAAGATGACTAAGAAAATCATAATGGGTGTAACGGATTTGTCGTTCCACCGTACGACCGCATCATTGGTTGCCAATGTATTGAAAGCCATGGGTTTTGAGGTAGAGCGTATTCTCTCTCCACATCAGGAGAACTTTGAAAAGCTGAAAACAGGCCAAGTGGATATGCTTTCTTCTGCGTGGTTGCCATCAAGTCACGGTATCTACAAAGCTGGCGTTGAAGACGTTGAGCCGCTTATCGAGCTTGGGCTTCATTATGAACCTTATGCCTTGTGGGGCTTACCAGACTATGTACCTGAAGCGGCGGTTTCTGAAGTCTCTGATTTATTAAAAGCCGAAGTGGTCGAGAAAATGAACTCGACCATCCAAGGTATCAACCCCGGCGCTGGCATCACACGCTTCTCTATCCAGATGATGAAAGACTATGGCCTGAGCGATGCCGGCTACGAGTTCTTTCCTGGCAGTGAAGACGATTGTTTCAGTGCCTTTGAAAGTGCGGTCGCAAACAAAGAGTGGGTGGTAGTGCCACTGTGGAAACCTCAGTTTTTGCACTATCGTTACGATATTCGTGAACTCAAAGAACCAAAAGGCTTACTCGGAATTGTTGATAGAGCGGTACTTCTTTTAAGAGATGACAAGAAGCATCTGTTCAACGAACAACAGATTCAGAAGTTGGATTCCCTACGCTTCTCGAATGACATCATCGCAGAGCTGGATTACAAAGTTTGCCGTGAAGGTAAACCACAAGATCAAGTCACACATGATTGGTTGATTGAGAAAGGCCTGATTTAACCTCTAAGCCGTTGGTAGTGCAGTTAGATGTCTGCATTACCCAGATAACGGCAATACAATTATCAAAAATTATTTGAGAATTATTCAAATATTAGGCGGTTTATCTAGAGTGAGAATTGACTAAGATTAACTCGTCTAATTCAAGGAGAAAGCACTATGTCAGTACCATCAAAAATGAAAGCTATCGGATTTACTCAATCACTTGCGATTACAGAGCAAGACAGTTTATTTGAGTTTGAAACGAGTCTGCCAGAACTAAAAAATAATGACTTGCTAGTAAAAGTGAGCGCGACTTCTATTAACCCTGCTGACGCAAAAATTCGTATTCGTAGTGCCAAAGACAAAACACTCGAACAACCAAAAGTGTTGGGTTATGACGCAGTCGGTGAAGTTGTTGGCAAAGGTGCTGACGTTGAAGGCTTCGAAGTCGGTGACTGTGTGTACTATGCAGGTGACGTAACTCGTATGGGCGCTAATGCCGAATACCAAGCTGTGGACTACCGTATTACCGCTAAAGCGCCGAAGAGCCTTTCTGATGAAGCTGCAGCCGTTATGCCACTAGCAACGCTTACGGCATGGGAAGCGTTGTTTGACCGCCTTCGTGTTCGTCCTGAAGAGAAAAAGTCTATCCTGATCATTGGTGGCGCAGGCGGTGTAGGGTCGATCACTATTCAACTGGCTAAGCAACTCACCAACTTAAATGTTATCGCAACAGCTTCAAGACCTGAAACGGAACAATGGGTAAGGGATATGGGGGCGGATTATGTGGTGAACCACCGTAACCTTGTCGAGTCAGTGCGAGAGCAAGGCATTCAACATGTCGACTACATCTTCAATGTTGCTGATACCAAAGGGCACTGGGATGCGATGGTTGAGCTGATTGCACCGCAAGGCATGATCAGTTCGATCGTAGAGTTTGACGGTGGCATTGACTTATCAGCGCTGCAAGGTAAATCAGCAGGCTTTGTTTGGGAACTGATGTTTACACGTTCACTGTTTAACACTGAAGATATCCAGAAGCAGCAAGACATCTTATTCCAAGCCGCGAATCTGATTGATGCGGGCCGTATTAAAACGACGCTAACCTCGACCCTAAATGGCTTTAGTGTGGATACAATCAAAGATGCACATCAACGTATTGAAAGCAGTGCCTCGATTGGTAAAACAGCCATCAAATACTAATTGCTGATGTTTTAATCCGCCGTTGTTTTGAATTGTTGACGGTTTAAATAGAAGAAGCCCCTGATATCTGATTGCTAGTCAAAAGGTATCAGGGGCTTTTGTTTGTTTTCAGTTTAGTCAGTTTAGTCTGCTTCTGGTGATGTCATAAGTTTCGATGTTTTGAAGTGAAGCTGTATTAGGTCTAGCTCAAAAGGCGAGGGCTGTTTGTCTGCGATCAAAAAGCCGATCTGTTTGATGTCTTTTGCCTTAAGTTCCGGCGCATCGCTCAGTAGCCGACCTCTGAACACCGCTTGAAAATCATTTAAGTGGAAGATCTTGTTAAGCTGCTGTCCCTTAATGGTATCGAAATCGTGTTTGTATTGAACTCGATTGCCGTCCTTCGATGTTGTGAACCTCAGTTGGTAGGTGCGACCATCACCAACGAATACTAGTTCTACGCTATCTATTTCATGGGCAGGTGATTCAATGGAGCGCTTTACAGAACTGAAACCACCATTGTTTTCTAACGATAGCTCGCCCCTAAATTGACTCATATTATCAAGATAAATGAGCCCGCCCGTTGAGATGCCACCCATTACATCGTCGTTGGTTACTGTCCAGTTTTGATGCTCTCTCGCTTGTGTAAAGTCGATCATGTTTGTCCCTATTGCTTCAGCCTTAAGACTTAACGAATGTAGGCTGAGTAGAAGGAGTAAAGGTGTGGTTAACCTAAGGGGTAACCGCGTTTTACATTTGGTTCCGTTCATCTTTTTCTCCACTGCTCCCCATAGGTTTTGCGTTGTTTACTGATAGCTATGGATAGTTTAAGGAGAGGGTTCAGTTTCAAGCATAGCTAAACAACGATTGATGAAGTCTTCATAGTTCGACGCCTTGTCGTATTCGATCTTCAATGAACCGTGGAACATCAGGGTCACCGTAACGTCTCGATAGTTTAACCAACAGGTGTAACCATCGTAATCGTGCCACGCTACCATCTCGCCCAATTGATACTTGCTGTCCAATTGCTTGCCCGAAGAGCGAATGCAATCGAACACTCTGAGAAACTCTAAAATGGTGATTCTGTTGTCCATGTACCACTCCCGCTGCGCAGTCGATGAAAAATGCTAAGTGCTTGTATTCGAATTAAATACGGTTTGGTTCTGCATTACGATCACAGTGGGGACCTAGATACACGAGAGCCATTTCATTGGGCCGCTTTGTAGGAGGCAAGGAAGCCACATTAGATTAAGTCGTCTAAACTTAAAGTTTGTATGTAGTCAAAGCCGAACAATTTGGGCTCTAAAAAACGTTCTCGAAAATAAACGTAAATTAACCCTTTACCTCAACTTAAATTGAGGTATTAGGATATGCAACGTTGCTTACGAGAATACTTTAAGGAGAGAAGAATGATCCAACTTGAACATGTAAATTTAGTGGTAAAAGACATCCCAGAAATGCTGGTTTTCTATAAAGCGGCGTTCCCTCATTGGTATGTCCGTGATGAGGGAAAAGGGGAGTGGTCAGGCAAGCCACGTAACTGGCTGCATTTTGGCGACGAGTACCAATACATCGCGTTGAGCGATCACGGTGAAGGTGAAAATAGAGATTTGGCTGGGCATTCTGTTGGCCTCGCGCACTTCGCTTATGTGACCAATAATATCGAAAGCGTAACCAAGCGCCTTGTTGATGCAGGCTTCCCAATTGCCAAACCCGGTGCCGAAGAACCTTATCGTAAAAACGTCTACTTTGTGGATCCGGCCGGCTTTGAAATCGAGTTCGTTGAGTATTTGAGTGACGATCCAAAACTACGTAACGCTACAAGCTAGCCGTAATACGCCGCTTTATTAAAGTTGGTTAGCTGAATGAAAACACGCTAGAGCATTTATAGAAAAGGGCATTGTGGAATAATCCGCAATGCCCTTTTTAGATCTATTTAATCGCTGATTGGCTAACTGATGTTGAGCTCTTTTAGTTGGTGTCTACTTAGCTTTAAACGGCATCAACAGTTGTTTGCCAAACACATTGATAAGAGCACCCGTCACAATAAGGCTACCACCTAGGTATGTCCAAACTGATGGAATCTCATTGAACACCCAAACACCTAATAGTGCTGAGAATACGATCTGAACGTATGAGTAAGCTGAAGCTTTACCAGCTGCTTGAGTTTGCATTGCTTTGGTCAAACCATATTGGCCGATCTGAGTGAAAATTCCGACCAGAACCAGCATCATGGTTAAGAAAAGGCTAGGCCATACAAAGTCGTTCCAGATCAGGGCGGTCGATATTGGCAGAGCGACCAGTGGGAAGTAGAAGATGATCACTGAGCTGTCTTCAGTTTGGCTAAGCTTTCTTACAATCACATAAGCAATTGAGCTACCAAACGCGCCACACAACGCTAGCATAATACTGAATAGCGGCAACTCGCTGCTCGCGCCGCTGTTCATGCTTGGCTGTACCATTACCGATAACCCCGCTAGGCAGAATACAATGCATATCATGGTCGACTTTTGGACGCGTTCTTTCAGGAACAGTACGCCAAGTAACGCGGTAAAGACAGGATGCACGTATTGCAGAATGGTTGCTTCTGCTAACGGAAGAGTGGTTACAGCGTAGTAAACACACATCAAGGCTGCGGTACCAACAGCGCCACGAACAAACAACAGAGGTTTGTTGTTGCCCCAAATAGAAATACGTTTGCGCTTCACATCGATGTAGCTGATGATCAAAGACACCAAAGCCCTTGCTGCAACAATTTCAAATACAGGTATGCCGTAATTGCTAACGTATTTCACACAAGCTGACATCAGTGCGAATCCAAAAGCAGAAAGGATCATGAACCGAACCCCTACAGGGATCAGTGAAAAAGAGAAAGAAGGCATAAAAATATCAATTGGTTGAGGGGAAAAGGAATCATAACGTAGTTTAGAAGAGCCGACCAAAGTCTTTGTCCTGTTCTGGTCAACTTGATTCAATTAATTCTCATTTCAGTTCTGTTCAAAACTCATCCCGCATAACATCGGCGATAGCTCAGTTTTATAAAATCACCATCAACAGAAGGTGACGCTAATTCAACTCTGATTTATCCGTCGTTTTAATTGTCGTTCTTATTCATATCATTCTTGTGAATTTATAATGAGAGATATGTTCTATGAAACCAATCAATACCCTACTCATATCCGCACTTGCCGTTTGTTCTTTTAGCTCAGCCACTTATGCTGACACTATTTTGCATGCTTTCAATTGGAAGTATTCGGACGTAACGGCCAACGCCGATCAAATTGCACAAGCTGGCTATAAGAAGGTGCTTGTTGCACCTGCGATGAAGTCTAGCGGCAGCCAATGGTGGGCGCGTTACCAACCTCAAGATCTGCGTACCATTGATTCACCTTTAGGCAACAAACAAGATTTAGCTGCAATGATTGCCGCACTCAAAGGTGTGGGTGTTGATGTGTATGCCGATGTGGTGTTGAACCATATGGCGAATGAAAGTTGGAAGCGAAGTGACTTGGATTATCCAGGCACAGAAGTACTAAACGATTATGCGAGCCGTTCAAGTTACTATGCTGACCAGACTCTGTTTGGCAGCTTAGCACAAGGTTTTGTCTCGGCTAACGATTTCCATGCCGCAGGTTGTATTTCAGATTGGAACGATCCTGGTCACGTTCAGTACTGGCGTTTGTGTGGTGCCGATGGCGATGTTGGCTTGCCTGATCTCGACCCAAACAACTGGGTGGTTTCACAGCAACGTTTATATCTGAAAGCGCTAAAAGATATGGGGATCAAAGGTTTCCGTATTGATGCGGTAAAACACATGAGCCAGTACCAAATCGATCAGGTATTCACGTCTGAAATTACTGCGAACATGCATGTGTTTGGCGAGGTGATTACCAGCGGTGGAGCAGGGAACAGCGGCTATGAGTCGTTCTTAGCGCCGTACCTGAATAATACTAATCACTCCGCGTACGATTTCCCGCTGTTTGCGTCGATTCGAACTGCATTCTCTATGGGCGGTGGCTTGAATCAGCTACATGATCCAAAAGCGTACGGCCAAGCATTGGATGATAATCGCTCAATTACTTTTGCGATCACACATGATATTCCAACCAATGACGGTTTCCGTTACCAAATTATGGATCCACAAGACGAGCAGCTTGCTTACGCTTACATCCTTGGCAAAGATGGCGGTACGCCGTTGATCTACAGCGATGACCTACCGGATTCTGAAGACAAGGATAACGGTCGTTGGGGTAATGTTTGGAATAGCTCGAATATGAAGAATATGCTGAGTTTCCATAACGCGATGCAAGGTAAACCGATGACGATGATTTCGAGTGACCAATGTACTTTGCTGTTTAAGCGTGGCAAAGAAGGCGTTGTTGGTATTAACAAGTGTGGCGAAACTCGTGGCGTGACGGTTGATACCTACCAACATGAATTCAATTGGAATGTTCAATACAAAGACGTATTAAGCAGCGCGACAGAAACCGTGACTTCTCGTTACCACACCTTCAATCTACCGCCACGCAGTGCGCGTATGTTTAAGCTTTAATGATTATTTAATAGAGCGAACACTACCGGTAGAAAGCATAAGCCGCAGCGACTGCTGCGGCTTATTGTTTTGTAAACGAGTCGTTTTGCAACTGGCGCGTTTTTACGAGCCAAATGTTTAGAAAGGCGAACGACTATTGGCAATGGCGAACTGTTGGTAAAGCTCCGCCACTTCGACTGGGTTGAACTCGTCTTTGTAAGTCAGCTCACTGAGTCGGTGTGTGATGTTTTGCAGTTCATGCGACCGTTGCTGAGCGCGCTGCTGATAGCGTTTGAATGCCTGCTCTGTACCTTCAAAGTTGGAGGCAATGCTTTGTGCCAATACGTAAGCGTTCTCAATGCCCAAGCTGAACCCGATACCCATGGTCGGCAGCACAGCGCAACAAGAATCTCCCAGCAGAACAGCATTGCCGCGATACCAAGTATCAAATGGGGCAACATCGGTGAGTGGGGAAGGCAAGATCTTCGATTCAGGTGTATCTCGAATCATATCCAGTAAATAGCTCGGATAGTGAGAGAATTGCTCTAACACGGTTTGCTTAGAAAGCGTTTCACCTTCTTGAACGGCACACGCGGCAAACCAGTATTTACCTTGAGTTTCTCGGTCGTAGGTGTAGGTTACGATACGAGATTTATCACCCGCAAAAACATAACACTCATCATCGCTGATTTCAGGTGCTTTGAAATCAATCTCACCACGGCAACAATAGACGTTCGGTTGTCTTAACGACACATCAGGCGCGACAAACTTTCTCACTTGAGAGAACACACCGTCGGCACCCACAATAATATCCGCATCAATGGGTTCGCCGTTGATCAGAATTTGCGGCTCATCGTCGTTTTGAACAACAGTGCAGGTTTGGTTAGTGACGATGCAGTCATCTCCTAGCTCATTTAATAGCAGTTGGTATAAACGGCTGCGGTGAAATAAACCAATTGGCGCGTTAGCTTTACTCGGAGAGTCACTCATATTAAGTGTGTTGATGGGCAACCCTGTCGCCGTTAATGTCGAGATGGTATCGACTTGGTTACACGCAGCTTTGACTTTATCGACACCAACCAGTGCCGCAAGTACTTGCATGCCTTCTGGCCACATAATGATGCCAGTACCGTCAGCACGTGGTTGTGCTGCTTTTTCGTATATTCGAGCTCTAATACCAAATTTACGCAGTGATAATGCAAGTGCCAAACCATTCAGCCCCGCACCAATAATTGCGACTTTTAGACGTTGTTGTTCCATGACTTTCTCCTAAGAATAAGATGCCAATATCTGTGTACTGGTTCATAGGGCGTAAGATAGGTCATTCGAATCGATAAATAAACGTTATAAATTATAAGGTTAATGCAGTTTTAAAAAATGAGGCACCGATCCCCTAATAATCTTGGATAACACCAAACCAATGGTTCTGATGGGATAGTGATTTAAGCAACTCGATCTCTTTTTCTGTCTCTTCCCTAAGCCATTCAATAAGGTCATTGATGATAGGCGTGTGAGTACGTTGGTGCATGAAGTAAGTCCAAGCACTGTGTTGGATCTTTGCATTCTTAGGGCAGTACAAGAAGCCTCGTTGGAGATCTTGTTGTACTAACAATAGATCCGTGACCGTAACGCCTTCACCGGATAAACACGCACTGAGTGCCATATCTAACGATAAGAAACTGGTATTCCTGACGGACTTCTTTGGAGGGGACTCTACATCTGCAAGCCAAGCCTTCCAGTCATGGTGGTCGAGTGTTGGGTGAATGCGAGGCATTGTTAAAATGGAAGTTAAATCGGTGTCTTCAGTAATTATGTTCGTGGAACACACGGGTGCCATAAACTCTTCACGCAAGAAGGTGATGTCAGGTGCCTTGTCATAGCGTTTTTT
The DNA here is from genome assembly GCF_021728015.1 of Vibrio sp. G-C-1. Lineage (NCBI taxonomy): Bacteria > Pseudomonadati > Pseudomonadota > Gammaproteobacteria > Vibrionales > Vibrionaceae > Vibrio > Vibrio sp. G-C-1. The sequence goes on from NZ_JAKKCR010000026.1 coordinate 13,947, forward strand.
GAAACGCGTGTGGAAGATCAGTAGATCATACTCACTACTATTAATCGATTCGTCTTCCTCAATCACAGGAACTATGACGATCTCATGATCTTGATAACGCTCGTTTAATTCCCTGACTTTAGAGATCAATACTCGCGTCGCGAAACTTAAGGTCGCTTTGATCACGATACGTTTCTGCTTCGGCTCACTCCAAGAGGCAATGATAGCTTCGATATTGCCGTAGCTTTCACGCAAAGCCACATACAAATCATGACCTTGTACCGTTAATTCAATCGCTCGATGCTTACGAATAACCAGTGATGCGTTTAACTCATCTTCAAGCTGTTTGATCTGTCGGCTGATTGCACTTTGTGTCACATGCAGCTCTTCGGCAGCCAGAGTAAAGCTCATCAGCCTTGCAGCAGCTTCAAACGCTTTTAAGCCATTATGTGAGGATGGCAAGCTAGGATATGGGGTCATAATTCGTTCGCATGAGTTTATGGAATGCTAGAGTCGCAAATTTATCAATTGAACGCCAGCCTCATCGATCGTATTTTGGGCGAAATTACCTGAGGCGCTCATGAAAAAAATACTCACACTTGCATTCCCTTTGATCATTTCACAGCTGATCTCCATGGCGTTAGTCCTTACTGATGTTTGGATGATGTCGCGGATCAGTGTGTCAGCCCTTGCGGCTGGTGGCTTAGGCGCCTCTATCTACTTTTTCATCTTCATTATTGCGAGCAGCACCGTGGGTTGTGTCGCGAACTTGATTGCGATCGCTTATGGTCAGCGAGTAGCTCGCCCTGAGTTTGGTAATACTCAAATCAGATTGGCTGTGAAAGGCGCAACTATGTTGGCATTCGTGCTTAGTGTGACCTTAATGGCCAGCTTCTGGTTTGCTCCGTTGGTATTAGAAGCAGCCAAACAGCCGCCAGAAGTGATCACTTTAGCCATGGAATATGTCCATGCTTTGAAGTGGGTGATGTTACCTTCGCTGATCTTATTGGTGCTTCGCGGCTTAACCAGCGCGTTTGGCAATGTGCGCTCTATTCTGGTGATGTCTATTATCACCGTAATTCTGAATGTGCCAGTCAGCTACTTCTTAACCTTCCAATTGGACATGGGCTTAACGGGTTTAGGGCTAGGTACGGCTATCGCGGCATTTATCGTGATGGTCGGATACACGGTTTGGGTATTCAAACGTGACGAATTCAGGCAGTTCGCCCCTTGGTTAAACACAGAAGAGTATTCAATTAAGTTGATGAGTCCGCTTTTAATGATGGGTTTACCTATCGGATTAGCAGCATTACTTGAACATGGCCTTATTTACGGCGGCACCTTGATGGCGGGCACGATCAGTATTGCTTCGTTAGCCTTACACCAAATTCTACTGCAATGCTTAAGCTTTACTTGGAACTTCAATTTCGGTTTCTCACAAGCCGCAGCTATTCTGGTGGGGCGTGATTTCGGTGCGGGAAACTACGAAGGGATCAAAAGAACCTCGATTCTCAGCTTTATCTTGGTGTCGGTGTTGAGCGTTGCGTTGTCTGCCGTGTTCATCATATGGCCCGAAATGATCGCGTCTATCTTCAAGCTGGACGATGGCACGGGTGCGATGACTTCACTGTTGGCTTCTGTTATCTGGGTCGTCGCTCTGTGCTTTATTGTTGATGCTTGGCAGTTACTGGCAATTAATTTGTTGAGAGGGATGAAGATTGTCTCCATGCCAACGGTGATGACTGCTATCGGTTACTGGGTATTTGGCCTACCTGCCGCTTGGTATTTGATGCCAAAATTTGAATTGGCAGGGATCTGGGGTGGAATCGGCGTTGGTTTGGGCGTGACAGGTATTCTGCTGCTTATCCAATTGATGCGTGTCATTCAAAAGAACAACCAATCTCCAGATTTGTCGAATCATGCTTATACGTGATTTGCTAATGGTGTACTGAACACAAAAAGCCGCAGTCATCATAATGACTGCGGCTTTTTGTTGTCTATTCAGATTCTCCCTTTTCTGGGGGAGATGGGAAGAATCAATATCAGGATTAAAGGCAGCTATTTTCTACCAGATGATTTATTGCCAGACTACTTTCCACCAGAGAGCGCAGACTTCATCATGGTTTTGAATTGCTCTTTCTGCTCTTCAGTTAACACATTATAAATGTTGTTTTTAAGACGCATCTCTTGCATCACCATCGACTTCTCGGTTGCTTGAACGGTGTCGATGATCTTTTCCATCTCGGCTTCATTGAAATCAGGTTGAGTCACAAGGCTGATCTGTTTCTTCTTGAGCTCGATCGCGCTATCCATGTCAATCTGTGTTCTATCAGATTGGTAGCCTTCAACAAGGGAGATGACTTCCGCGTGTTGCTCTTCGCTTAGGTTTAAAGAAGCAATAACCATTTGCAGTGGGCTCACTGCGGGTTGTGGCGGTTGTTGTGGTGATGAAGCACTCACAAACGGAGCGGTAACGAGTAGAGCTGAAGCAGTTAATACACAAAGCGACTTTTTCAGTGATTTCATTGAATTTCTCCTGTTAGTGGAAACATGAGTATAGATGGCGAAGCTGAACTCGATATGAACACGCTGTTCAGTTAAGTGTGCTCAGCGATTTACGTTCACTTAAATTCGTTCAGATAAGTACCTTCAAGTAAGTAGAGAGTGGGTTAGACCTTGGTCTTACAGAAACTGAGCGTAAAGGTGACTAGAATGATTTGAGTTGCTCACCGTTTTATCAAGGAATACACAAATGGAAGTTGGATTGTTCTGGGCTGAAAAAGGAATGTTAGTGCTTGGCGCACTGTTTGTTTTGACGAGCATGATGCAGTACGGAAGACGCAGTAGCGATTGGAAGGGCGTGATTACGATGTTTTATAAGCGTATCCCAATGAGTATCACGGAATACAAATGGTATCGTTTGGGTATCGCTTTATTGGTGTTTGCTGTGGTTATACGTTTCGCTTTACTGATCTTATGGCCTTCATACCAGTTCTAGTTCTTCACATTACGTCTCTTATCATTGCTGCATAAAGCCGATAAATGAATGAGCAAACCAAGCCTTAATAAACTCACTTATTAAGGCTGTCATTTCATAAACTAGCGCTGTTGTTCCATAAAAAAGTGCTATTACTCTATAATGATGAACGGTTATTACCTTTGTAGCATATTGTTTTTCATGAAGAATAATGTCGGATAATAGCTTACCTGCTTGTTTCATCATTCTTACTAATAATCTACACATAAATCCATTCACCCCGTACCTGATACCATAATGTTCTGTTACACTCGTCCGAATTAGCTTTAATTTGTCGGTGGTGCATTTATGTCGTTCCCAGTTCTTATATGTGATGATTCTGCGTTAGCAAGGAAGCAGATGGCTCGATCACTGCCTAGTTCTCTAAATGCAGATATAACTTTTGCTGTTCATGGGCTTAATGCACTTGAAGAGTTAGCTCAAAACCAATTTAAATTGATGTTCCTCGACCTCACCATGCCGGAATTAGACGGCTATGGCACATTGGAAGAGATGCAACGTTTGGGTGATACCACGCCTGTTGTCGTTGTTTCGGGTGACATACAACCAAAAGCACAACAGAAGGTGCTGGATCTCGGTGCCAAAGCGTTTTTACAAAAGCCGATCGATAAAGAAGCGCTAAAAGCTATTTTACGTGAGCATGTTGAGCCGCCAAAGCAGCCTCAGATCATTACTCCAACCGCTTTAGAACTGCCAATACTTCGTAGACGCGATATCTATATGGAAGTCGCGAACGTAGCGATAGGTCGTGCAGCTGATGCACTGGCTCGTCACTTTAATGTGTTTGTTCACCTACCGCTGCCGAACGTCAACATCTTCGAAGTGAGTGAATTGCACATGGCACTTCGTGACCTAGCCGACAACGACCAAGTGTCGGGTGTTTGCCAAGGCTTTAGCGGAGAAGGCATTGCAGGCGAAGCATTAGTCTTGTTGAGTGATTCTAGTGTGAGCGATCTTAAGAAGCTCATGAAGGTGCCAACAGAAAGCGAGCAGCTAGAAGAACTAGAGTTGTTGATGGATGTGTCGAATATTCTCGTCGGCTCATTCTTGAATGGACTAGGGGAGCAATCAGAAGTTCGTTTCTTCCAGAGTTCTCCTGTGTTGCTAGGTCAACACATCTCGATTGACTCTGTGATTGAAAATACCAGTGGTTCGTTTAAGAAGACCATGACCTTCGAAGTCAGCTATAACATTGATGGCACTTCTATCCGTTGTGACCTTCTATTTATGTTTGTTGATGAGTCTCTGCCGCTTCTAGACAACAAATTGGCCTACCTAATGGAGGAGTTTTAATATGCTGAATCTTCCTGCTGAATTTGAACAGTTCCACTGGATGGTGGACATGGTTCAAAACGTCGACATGGGACTGGTGGTCATTAACCGTGACTTTCAGGTACAAGTTTGGAATGGCTTTATGACGCACCATAGTGGTAAGCAATCGCATGATGCGATCGGTAAGTCGATCTTTGAACTGTTCCCTGAGATCCCAGAAGAGTGGTTTAGGCTGAAAACCAAGCCAGTCTACGATTTAGGCTGCCGTAGCTTCATTACATGGCAACAACGGCCTTATCTGTTTAAGTGTCGTAACGTTAGGCCTGTAACTCAACAAGCTGATTTCATGTATCAGAACGTGACGCTAAACCCGATGCGCTCACCAACAGGACAAGTCAGTTCATTGTTCTTGTCTATTCAAGATGCGACTGCAGAAGCGTTAGTCTCTCAAAAGAACTAACACTGCTCTATTTACTAAACAGCACTTTTCTATGTGTGTATTAGCATCAGTCTAATCAGCGAATAAAAATGGCTAAGGTTAATTACCTGAGCCATTTTTTTGCTTTTATTCTTCAAATCTTATCTTTTCCCCCAGTTTTTCACGTCAACCAATCCTCTTTTTTTGAGCGCTTTGCAGAGTATTCTAGGTTACATGAACGAAAGGGCGACGACGAAACGTGCTTTTGGAGCCGTAATGCTATGGGTGAGTAGAAATTGGATTTATAAAGTCCAAGCTTGAAAGCTTCATTTAATGGAGTGCGAGGGCTCGACTCTCAAACCCAAGTGAATATTGGTCTCTAGATTGAGTCCTTTTCACTCTACTTTTCCAAGTGACCGCAAAACAGAAACGTCACGAGATTAGCCAATTTGGTCAAAAACAGATAAAAATTGGAAAATAATCGAATTTATTTAAGAAAAAAGGCACTTTTTTATTGGAGAAAAGTGTGGTTTTTATGTGATTTCGAGGCACTTTCTTCACATATTTGCTTTGTGAGGGGGACATTACGTAAAAAAGGGACGAAAACGGTTGCGCAATAAACCAACAGTGTTTGCGTGAATGGTTCGCTAAGTTATTAATTAATAAGAATTTAGTTGGGAAGTGTAACTGAGAGGGTTTTAGCGGATATGGAATCTTTGAGAGGATAGCATAAAAAAAAGTGAAATATCAGACTTGCTGTTACTAAATCACGACCTATAATGCTGAAAACCGGAGCGTCTGCCAACGCTCCGGTTTTTTTGTGTCCGAAGAAAAGTAAACTCGTCTGCCAACGGTTTTACTACGCATTTCGCGAGAGACACATAATTTTATGAATCAAGGAAAACACCATGCGTATCGAACAAGAACTTAAGTTAGGTTTCAAAGATGTACTCTTCCGTCCGAAGCGTTCTACCCTTAAAAGCCGTTCTCAAGTTGAATTAACCCGCGATTTTACATTCAAGCATAGCGGTCGTCAATGGTCTGGTACTCCAGTAATTGCAGCTAACATGGATTCGGTAGCAAGCTTTGAAATGGCAGCTGCTCTAGCAGAGCACGGTGTTATGACTGCAGTACACAAGCACTACACAGTAGAGCAGTGGGCTGAGTTCGCTAAAACAGCAGACAAGAAAACACTGAACAACGTATTTGTATCAACAGGTACATCTGAAGCTGAGTTCGAGAAAGTTAAGAAGATCATGGCTCTTAGCGAAGAGTTTGTATTCATCTGTATCGATATCGCTAACGGTTACTCAGAGCACCTTGTTGAGTTCGTACAGAAAGTACGTGCAGAATTCCCGACTAAAGTTATCTCTGCGGGTAACGTTGTAACGGGTGACATGGTTGAAGAGCTAATTCTAGCTGGCGCAGACATCGTTAAGGTTGGTATCGGCCCTGGTTCTGTTTGTACTACACGTGTTAAAACAGGCGTAGGTTACCCTCAACTTTCTGCAATCATCGAGTGTGGCGACGCGGCACACGGCCTTGGCGGCATGATCATCGGTGACGGTGGCTGTTCATGTGCGGGTGACGTATCTAAAGCGTTCGGCGGCGGTGCTGACTTCGTAATGCTAGGCGGCATGCTAGCAGGTCACTCTGAGTCAGGCGGTGAAGTTGTAGAGCAAGACGGTAAGCAATACATGAAATTTTACGGCATGTCTTCACAGTCGGCTATGGACAAGCACTCAGGTGGTGTTGCTAAGTACCGTGCTGCCGAAGGTAAAACTGTTTTACTTCCATACCGTGGTTCAGTTCATTACACGATTTCTGACATCCTTGGTGGTGTACGTTCAACTTGTACATACGTAGGCGCAGCAAAGCTTAAAGAGCTAACTAAGCGTACGACTTTCATCCGTGTACAAGAGCAAGAGAACAACGTATTCGGTAAAGAGTAATCTGAACGAGTTCGAATAGTTTGAAAATCAAGGGCCGCTTTTTAGCGGCTCTTTTTTTGGGATGTACCGTCCTAAATATGGTTGACACACTTCCAACATGAAATTGGAGAGTGTCATGAAAACAACAAGTAGACGTACTCAACGAGATTATTCTCTTGCTTTTAAATTGGCAGTCGTAAGCCAAGTTGAAAAAGGCGAAATGACTTATAAGCAAGCTCAAGAACGTTATGGGATCCAAGGTCGCTCTACCGTTTTAGTTTGGCTTCGCAAACATGGTCAACTAGATTGGTCTAAAGGAATAGAACAATCGAGAGCGTTAGGAGCGACTATGTCAAACTCTTCCTCAACTCAAACCCCAGAGCAACGAATCAAAGAACTCGAGCAGCAATTAGAAGAGACTCAGCTCAAAGCTGAGTTCTTTGAAGCGGTTGTAAAAGTCATGGATCGAGATTTCGGTGTCCGAATCTCAAAGAAGCGCAAGGCCGAGTTATTAAGGAAAAAACGGTCAGAAAGTTGACCGTCACTAAAGCTTGTCACTTCATAGGTATTACACGACAAGCTTTCTACAAGCGCTGTGTTGCAGAAATTCATCAGACAAAGAAAGATGAATCAGTACTCGGTTTTGTGAAGGATCAAAGGATGATGCACCCTCGTATAGGGACTCGTAAGATCAAGTATTTACTTGCTCAGAACGATATTGAAATCGGGCGAGACCGCTTATTCTCTCTGCTGAGAATGAATCGATTATTAGTGCAGAATCGAAGGGCTTATCATCGAACCATTGTCAGTTAGTGTAAAAAATCATACATATCCTGTTGATGTGTATTTGCATTACCTATAGTTATCTATAAGAAGCTGCCTAGAGTGCTTCATTACATTTATAGTTACTAACTTTCTTAATTTACTTTTATATCCTTTGCTTACGGAAGAACAATTAAAAAGAGGCTCTACATGTAGAGCCTCTTTTCATATCAGTAATATATTGATCGTTATACTCGCTTTGGCTGAAGATCTTTTTCTTCAACTTCTTTTATGTCGAAGCGTTGCTTCAACTCTTTCTCGATGCTTTCTAAACTACGATTTGCCGTTTCAGGAAGAATTTTTACCGCAAACCAAATCTGACCAAGAAGGATAATCGCGAACATGATGAACAATGCCGATGTTCCAAATGATTCTCTAAAAGCTGGTGTAAATGAGTTCAAGATAACACCTTGAATCCAGATTGCTGCCGTTGTTATTGAGACCGCACGGCCACGGACTGAAGTTGGTAAAATCTCAGCTGAAATCGTGAACTTCAGAGGACCTAAACCTAGTGCTGTGAAGGCAACAAAGAACGCCATTAATCCAACAATCAACATCGGTGGAGTATCCGGTCTGTCGAAGAATATCGCTAGGCCGATAAGACAAACGAAACAACCAAGCGCAGAAGTTATCAGCATTTTTCTGCGGCCTACTTTATCAATGAATACCATTGAAAGTGAGGTGAAGATGACACTTACTAGACAAATCCAACCAAATCCGCCAAGTGCTGACCCCTGACTTCCCATAATTTCTTCTAGCATGACTGGACCGTAGTACATAACAACAGTCACACCAGACCATTCAGACCAGATTGCCAGTAGTACACCCGTCATCAAGCCAAAGCGCATTACAGGATTTTTGACTAATTGTTTGTACGATCCTGCTTTTTCAGAGCGAATTACCTGTCGACATTCAATGATAGCTTCTTCCGCTTCGCCTTTAGTTAGGAGCTTTTTAAGAATGTTAGCTGCTTCTCTCTCTCTCGATTTAGATATCAACCAACGAGGGGACTCTGGAAAAAATACGACCAAAGCAAGGAAGATGACTGCCGGCAGAAACTCAACAGAGAACATGCCACGCCAGTTTTCAGTAATAAAGAAGTGATCAAGGTAATGACCTGTGACAACGGCAGATTGGCTGTAATTAACAATGAGTGTGTTGGTAACAACCGAACACGTTAAACCGATAACGATGGCAACTTGAAATAGGTTGCTTAGTTTTCCTCTATGTCTTGCTGGAGAAACTTCTGCAATGTACATCGGGCAAACTACAGTTGCGATACCAATACCAAAGCCACCGATGATACGAGCCCAGATCAGTAAGTTGAATGAGTCTGCGTACATACAACCAAGCACCGATACGATAGCTAATAAAGCACCTAGCATCAGAGGTTTTTTACGCCCAGCATAGTCCGCAATAGGGCCAGCAATTATACTACCAAATAGGCAGCCAACGAGCGCTGAAGATACATACCAGCCCTGTTGTAAGGACGATAACTCGAACTGTTGTGTGATTTGTGTAATCGTACCGCCAATAACTATAGTGTCCATTCCAAATAGGAATCCACCAATCGTTGCCGCGGCGCAAATGAATGTCAAAAAGAACATTTTCTTATTACTTTCACTAAGAATCATTTGATCTCTCCATGAGAATTGTAGGGTACATGGGACGCTGTTCTAGTGCGTCTGGATTACGTAGTCTGCGTTTGATTCGTATTGTTTTATTTTTAACGCATTGACTAGATCCACGCGCTCGGTTTTATCGAGCGCCTCTTGTTTCGACTTTCCACCAGCCAGATGTCTTGATATTAATCGCTCTCTGAGTACTTCTTCACTTGCTGTGAGAAAGATCTTCAAGTCAATTAAATCACTGACTGGTCGCCAGTCTTCGTCGGTTGAGTAGATGTAATTGCCTTCGAGTAAAATAATTTGAGTGTCTGGCTCAATTAAAAAACCTTCAACAATTGGATCGTGTAACTCACGACAGTATTTCGGCCAGAAGAATGCGTCAGTGTTTGGCTTCACCGCTTTGGAAAGCAAATGTGCCAATGAGGTTACATCAAATGTTTCGATGCTACCTTTGACTGACGTCAGTCCTTTCTCTTTCAGTACCGAGTTGGGGTAGTGAAAGCCGTCCATTGGACACAGTTGGGCTTTAAACCCTAACTGTGACAGTCCAGATAGTAGGGATTCAGACAACGTTGATTTACCCGTCGCTGGTGCACCAGAGATACCGATGACAAGAATCTGTTTCCCAGACTCTTGGTAGGTGTTGGCGACCAGTTGAGGAACGCTTGCAATGTCATCACCCGTTAGCGAATATGTTTTAGCCATGATCTGGTTCCTAATTCGGTACATGATAATGCCGCTATGTGACTGGCTTTCTTTAGAGAGTCACGGAAATCTTGACTCTCTGAGTAGTAGTGACAAAAAGCTCCATGGAAAATATCCCCGGCACCTAGCGTATCGATAGCGTCAACTTTAGGTGCAGGGATTACCCCGCTACCTGACTCATCACTATAAAAAACACCTTTGTCGCCCAGCGTCATTGCCCACTTTTTGATCCCGTATTGGTCGCAAAGTGCCTGCATTTTATCTTTGTCACCATTGGTGAATTCCTCTGAAACAATAGGAATAGTACAGAGAGATAAAAACTGTTCGCTGTGCGATTTCCAAGTACCAGCGTCTAACACAATATCCCCAGTAAACTCAGCCAAAGCTTGCACGTTTGCGCTAACAAACGGATGCTCATATTGATCAAGTAATACGAGCTTTGCATTATCTAGCCACTTAGGGTCTAAACTCATCACCTTTTCGCAATCAGGCTGACTGGCGTTAACGATGAGCCTAGATGCAGTTTGCTTTGCAGAGATAATGTTCGATAGTGGTAGCTGGTATTCATCGTCTAAACTTAAATCCACAACCGAAATTTCGTGTTCATTAAGCTCTGCTGTCACTATCGATTTATAGAGGTGCTCTTTACCTAAACATGTCCAAAGGTGTACATCAGAGCCTAATGAGTTGCATGCAATGGCAGCATTGAGTGCAGACCCACCACCACCAATAAAATCAGCAATCGCATTCACCTTTTGATCAGGATCAGGCATCACTTCAACAAAGCTCATCAAATCAATCGTGCTTCTGCCTATAAATACACAATTTCCCATACGTAGAACTCCTTTGAATTACAGCTCACCGCTGGCGTAGCGTGCAGCCATATCATCCATAGAAATTGGTGTAATCTTGTCACCGTGACCAGCACAACCAAATCGTTCAAATCGGTTTAAACAAAGTGTCGTTAGTTCATCCATTCCTGCTAATAGGAACTTACGAGGATCAAACTCTTGCGGATTTTTCATCGCTAATTCTCGGAAGCGACCAGACATCGCCATACGGCAATCAGTATCGATATTTACCTTGCGAACACCATGTTTGATACCGCGCTCAATTTCTTCGATTGGCACACCATATGTTTGAGGCATTTCACCGCCATTCTCATTGATCATATCTTGAAGGTATTGAGGAACCGATGAAGCACCATGCATAACTAGGTGAGTCGTTGGGAGCTTCGAGTGAATTTCTTCGATTACGTTCATCGCTAAGATATCGCCATCAGGTTTGCGAGTGAACTTGTAAGCACCATGGCTTGTGCCACAAGCGATCGCTAATGCGTCAACCTTTGTTCTTTTAACAAAATCAACGGCTTGATCTGGGTCTGTTAGCAGCTGGCTCTTTTCAAGGATACCAACAGCACCAACGCCATCTTCAGCTTCAGCTTCACCGGTTTCTAAAGAGCCAATACAACCTAACTCACCTTCAACTGAAGCACCAACCCAGTGCGCTGATTGAGCGATACGAGAAGTAATATCTACATTGTAGTCGTAGCTGCTTGGTGTTGATGCATCACGCTCCAATGAGCCATCCATCATGACCGATGTAAAGCCGTGGCGAATTGCTGACAGACATGTTTCTTCGCTATTGCCATGATCTTGATGAAGAACGATTGGTGTTTTCGGGAACATTTCAGCAAGTGCACAAACCATCTTGTAAAGCATCACATCACCTGCGTAGCTTTTACGAGCATTGATACTCGCCTGTAGGATGACACCTGAATTACATTTTGCTGCAGCGCGAACAATGGCAAGTCCTTGCTCCATGTTGCTGATGTTGAAAGCTGGAACTGCATAACCATTTTCTGCTGCGTGATCCAGTAGTTGTCTTAGTGTAACGATAGCCATTTTCTTCTCCAATTGAGGTTTAATTGTTTCTTGCAATTAAATCTATTTCATTTAATTGCAGCTGGCAATTAAATGAAATGTAGAATGTGAAAAGGATCGTGTTTTTGTTTTGAGGATCGTTATTTGAGTTGGATAAAAAGGACTTTTTTTCATGGAATACTTTTTGAGGAACAAAAAAGCCCAGCAATAAGCTGGGCTAAAAAGAAGAAGGGGGAAGCTGAATCAGTTATTCGGCAACACTTTTCATACCGAATGTTTTTAGTGTCTCAATTCTAGCATTGCCGTTCTTAGCGTATACATAGAGACCTGCACTGTCTTCATCAGAGAAGATGTTATTGGTCATCACAGTACGACCTCCATCGGTAAAGACTTCCACAGAAATACTGTCCATAAAGATACGGATGTTTGCTCGATCTTTACTCGCACACTCTAGTGGGCATGTTCTACGTAAGGCTGAACGACTGCCCGATTGAGTACGATCAAAGGCCAGTTCGCCTTTCTTTAAATCCAACTCAATCAGTGTTTTCTGCTCACCTTTACTGCGAATTTCAAATACAATGCTATCACAGTCGCTTGCGGCTAGATCGATGTCAGCAATGATTTCACAGTGAACATTATCACCTGCTTCAAATGCGAATTTTTCACCATCGTTTAACTTGAGTTCAGTATGCCTTTTTGGTGAATGACGCAATTTTTCAACTTCTTGTACTGGTGTGAATTTCAGTTTTCCGTCATGACATAAAGATACTTCACGAGCCAGAGAGATGCTCCCATACCAACCAAGTTCACTGGTGTCGTAAGTTCCATCACACCATGGCATGAACGGCCATGAACCAATCCATGCTTGGATTAGAGTACGCCCATTTTCATCATCGAATACTTGTGGTGCATAGTAGTCAAAGCCCCAATCTAATGAGCCCATTGTTGACCAATGGAATTTGCCTGTTTGGTAATCAAGGTCACCAACAAGGTAGACCACCTGACGTTGCTGCATACCCATAGGTGAATACATGAGTACGTGCTTGTCACCCAATTTGAAAATATTTGGACACTCAAGCATTGTGCCTAATTCACCCATACTCTCTACACAGTACCCTACGAATTCCCAATCGGTTAAGTTTTCCGAGCGGTGTAGACATACTTTACCGAAACCGTTGGTCTCGTAGTTTGATGGGTTAATTAGATCGCTCACGCCATCTGTAACACCCGTCACCATGTACCATGACCCATCGTGTTTCCAAACCTTTGGATCGCGGAAGTCATGCAGGTTAATTCCCTCTGGCGGATCAGATAAGATTGGATTACCGTCGTACTTGTCAAAGTTAATGCCATCAGTCGATGTTGCCATGCATTGAACTTGGCGAGCTTGAGCACACCCAGTGTAGAAAAGTGTCATCACACCATCATTGTTCACAGCACTACCAGTAAAAATACCTCCGCCATCCCAGCCGTCATATTCTTCACTTGGTGCTAAAGCTTCTGGCAGTGTTTCCCAGTGAATGAGATCTTCGCTGACTGCGTGTCCCCAGTGCATGGTTCCCCACTTGCCAGTGAAAGGATGGTGTTGATAGAAAAGGTGATATTTACCCTGATATTGAATCAATCCATGCGGGTCATTAATCCAGCCTACCGGTGCTTGGTAATGGTAATGCTCACGCCAATGGTGCTGCTTAACCGTATCTTTATGCTCAGCGATGTATTCTTCAACTTGATCAATAATTGCCTGATGCTTCTTCTTATCGAATACCACAAGGACCTCCAATGTTATCGAAATATATTTAATTGCAACCTGCAATCAAATATATTTCATTTAATTGCAGCTAACAAATATAGTATGATGAACTTGAGATTGCGCTCACATAAGTAAAGTAGGCTCAATTTCTAACTATATGATTTTATTGAATCTTAACTTTTTCTATATATTGTGTAGATCCATTGGAACGTTATTGCAGATCAAATTGGTCGGGAGAACTATGAATAAGCCTATGAGAAGCGGACTGGGCGTTTCGTTAGATGATGTACAAAATCATAATAAGCGCGTCATTCTCAATGCACTTCACAATAGTGGTAGTTGCTCCAGAAAAGAGATCAGCCAATTGGTTGGACTTGACCAAGCGACGGTGACGAGAGCGATAAAACCTTTAATAGAACAAGGGCTTATTGTTGAAACGGGTGTGCGAAAAGCGGCACGTGGTCGAAGCTCTATCTATCTGGGGTTCAATACCCAACATCTACGAATTGTGTCCGTTCGAATACAGCGTACTAACTTCTCAATTGATACCTACGATCTCAATGGTGTTTCGCTAACCAACGTAGTCAAACCCATTAATACTGATAATAGCCCAGAAGAGCTGATCGAGTATTTGACTAAGCAAGTGAGTGATGTTTTAAAAGAGCAGGAATGTGATATTTTGGGGGTTGCAGTGGCGATGCCTGGTCCATTCTTAGAGCAAGATAATAAAATAATGCTGATGACTGACGCTAAAAATTGGCAAGATATTGATTTCATTTCCCACATGCGAAAACAATTTCCAGACTATCCAATTTATGCTGGCCATGATGCAAAACTGGCAGCACTCGCGGTTTGGCGCCAGCTACAAAGCACTTATGAAGCAAGCGTTTTACTGTATGTCTCTCTTGGGCAGGGTGTAGGTTCGGGCTTAGTGATTGAAGGGCAGGTTTATCACGGCAGTTTAGGTACTGCCGGGGAGATTGGCCACACATCGATCAATTTTCAAGGGCCGCAATGTAAGTGTGGCAATCTAGGTTGCCTTGAGCTGTATACCTCGACGACGGCTTTAGTGGAACGCTACAAGCAAGAGGCGTCATTAGTATCCGCGGACTTTGAAATGGTAGTTAATGCATTTCATGACAGAGAATCTACTGCGATAAACGCAGTTGATTACTTAGCTAAGTGCTTGGCATATGGCTTAGTGAATAACATTAACCAATTAAACCCTGATTTAGTGGTGATTGGTGATGAAATGACGCAATTAGGGGCTGATTTCTTAAGTCGTGTAAAGGAATACACATTTCGTTTATTACTTCCGGATCTAGCAAGCAATATCGAACTGGTTCTTGATGAGAGTGATGAAGATTTGGTTCATAAAGGTAACTATCACAACGTGATGTCAAATGAGCTACTTCTGCCTTTGGCACACTTAGGAATAAAGGCGTCTAAGAGCTGTTAATATGCAGTTATATATTAAGACTTTGCCATACGTTACATAATTCATTAGTTACTAAATTAGCAATAGCGCTAACTCACTTTTGTCCAAAAGTGAGTTATAGCTGAAGCTAGAGCAACTTTTAAATGATAGGGAGGTGAGGCCTCCCTCCCTAGTGACTTACTCAGATATATCTGAGAAATTAACCCTCTACATTGGTCATTTTGTGTATTTCTGGCTCTTGAGCTAATGCGGTTTTATAAAACTCAAATATCGGTGTGATATATGGCTGGGCATAGTGTTCTTCTAGGGCAGCTTGGTCCACCCAGTTTTCAACCAAGATCAGCTGATCTTTCGCTTGGTTTTCATATAGCTCAAAACGCAAGCAACCCGCTTCTTCTCGAGTAGCAGTTAAAATGCCTTCAGCTTTTTGTTTGCACTCTGCATAAAATTCACTTTTTGGGGTAATAAAAGCCACAACACTAAGCATTGTTTTTCTCCTTTTGGGGTGTAAATTGACGCATCAATTTTTGGGTCAATACCATGATTGGTTTATTCAACAAGTAGGCCGCTGCAAACGAAGCAGGCCAAGCATTAATAAAGGCAAAGCCCCATCGGTTGATGAAATCTTCTGGTAAACCGAGATTGATGTAAGTGACCCACGCGGACACCATACTTGACATCGCGCATGAGAACAGAGCAGTGAAAAAAAATTTTGTCATAGCGCTTCCTCCTGTCTGTATACTGTATGGATATATCGTATCGTCGGCCATACGAGCTTTAGAACACTAAGATTGCGGAAAACCTTATGCTGGATGATTTTTTATTATTTGTTGAAGTAGCCCGTCGAGGCAGTTATTCAAAAGCGGCACGAGACTTAACAACTACCGCGCCTACCTTGTCCAAACGCATCTTATTGTTAGAAGAGAGATTAGGTGAGTCACTATTTATTCGCTCCTCTAGGGGAGTCAAACTCACTAGCTTTGGCAAAGGGTTATTTGAGCAGCTTGGCGAGACCACCCTAAATCTTCATCAGGCCGTGACTGAAAGCTCGAAAAGTGAAGCGGTTTCCTTCGTCTTACATTGCCCGCAAAACTTAATCATTGGCCAACTATACCCAGCGCTTGAAGCCTTTCTGCTAGAAAAAAGTCATGTGGATGTCGTTATTGAGCCTGCCAACACAAATGTGCTGCTTAGCCAAACTTCTTTTGATTTAGCCATACGTAGTGGAGAGCAAAGAGACTCGTCTTTTTACCAGAAAAAGTTAGCCAGCATTGCCGTATGCCTTGTCTCAAGACGAGACTGCAAAAGCCGAGAGCGACTCATTATGCCGTACTCTAAGACGCAAATTTCAGGGCAAGACTTGCTAAGTATCGAGCGGCAATACTCTAAGGTTTCTCGGGTCAACGACATTACCTTGGTACGTAAACTGGTCGCGTCAGGCATGGGTGTAGGCCTATTGCCTATGACAGAGATCGCCGATTTGTATAGTGAGATGTCCGGGCACGTTCAATACGACTCTGAGATACTTTTTACTCGGCCTATGTATGCCTTGTGGGCGAATAAACCAAAGCCTTCGTCACTGTCCCAAGATCTGATCACATGTATCGAGAGCTGTGTTCAAAACACTCCTGCTTTACAAGGGCGCATGGTTGATTTGACGTGATTGGGTTGGCTGCTACGGGAAGGTAATTTCTCCATATATCAACGATTGTTGGTGAGGTGATAATAAACCGACCTAGCCAAGGTTATTTGTCTTTATAGACCGCATCATACTGTTTTCCCTACAAAACTTAATATCAAGTTCATGGATAATTTACTTACCATCTTTAATCGAAGTAGATGGTGTCAAGGTTGTTGCAATAGACGAATTTGGGGGCGATAGATATTAAGCTGGAGAAAATATTGATATCCGTTTATCAGTCGGCCTCCACTATGAAGACGAAGAATGGGAGTCAATATTTTCAGGTAACCCCGAAGCCAAGAAAGAGCTAAAACATCATTGGGGCTGGCGCTATCGGGCATCGTGACAAGCATAGATCCTGAGGTAATAGTTGATGTGGGTATTGCACATCTATCAGCACCTATCGAGACTAGTGATCCAAGAGTGGTAGGAGAAAGCATTGCATTTACCATCGATAGACTTGATGCGCACAGCAGTTAGCAAGGCGCTGCTGTTGGACAACTTTTCCATACTCCAATTAATCCGTTACATTCTAATTTAGTAATGTAGCTAACAAACTTTTGTCCATTTCCTTCCAATTACAATCGTGATGACCAAATTAAAAAGGAGGTCATCATGGTAGTTTTCAACAAAACGAAACGAAGTGGCGTCAAAAAGCCTTTTCGGCTTGAGGAAATTTGGCGGATCAGAACCAGATTAGAAATTG
>NZ_JAKKCR010000027.1:0-22522 GCF_021728015.1 Vibrio sp. G-C-1
ATCATTAATTATGTTTAGAGCTTGAGAAACATCCATAAAAAAATCCAAGTGCATTAAATACACTTGGATTTTGACAGCTCTGAAGGATCCTTCAACCGATCGCTTTGGCTTTAACTGATCGGCATTACTCAACTAAGTGAGCTCTTTTTTATTATCTATATCTCGTTATCAATGGGGTTATCTCGAAATCAGACCTGATTAACCAAAGATGAAGCTGTATAAGAAGCCTGCACCCATCGCCATGCTTAGGATAACGAATAGGAATGCTGCAATCATTTGGTTCTTGAAGATTGATTTAAGCAGGATAACTTCTGTCAAACTTGCACCCGCACTACCAATGATCAATGCCATTACTGAACCCAACGCCATGCCTTTCTGTACTAGAGCTGCACTTAATGGGATTACCGCTTCAGCACGAATGTAGAGTGGAATACCAATCACGGCTGCTACTGGAATTGCATACCACATACCTTCACCAGCGTACTGTGCAATTAGGTCTGTAGGAATGAAGCCGTAGATGAATGAACCAATCGCGATACCCATCATTAGGTAAGGGAAAACTTGTTTGAAGTCTTTCCAAGTTGAGAACCAAATTCTCATCCAACGGCTAGGTTCTTTCTTCTCTACGATTTCCAGCGTCGCGCTTCCATCCGCTGAACAGCATGAAACCGTGACTTGTGGCTCTTCTTTTTTCGAATCGCAGCAAGATGTCTCTTTCGCCATTACTGATGCAGGTTCACCACATGCACTTGTACCACATGAAGATTCTGCTTTAGCCGGTGCTGCTTTCTTAGGAGCAGAATCACCACAGCTAGTGCCACAGCTTGAAGCTGAACCTGTTGATTCATATGCATCAGGTTTTACGTAACGCTCAAAGCCAAGCTTCTCAAGTGCGTAACCAGCAACTACAGACACCGTCATTGCTACAAGGAAGTAGAACACAGCGACTTGCCAGCCGAACGTAATCACGAACAAACCAATGATCACAGGGTTCAATAGTGGGCTACCGAATAGGAACACCATCATTGGACCGAAACCCGCTCTTGCACGCAGCAATCCTTTTAAGAAAGGAATGGTCGAACATGAACAGAAAGGTGTAATTGCACCCAGTAGTGCTGCTACTACATAGCCCTTACCATTACGTGAGCTCAGGATAGATTGAATCTTTTCTGGTGTAAGGAACTCTTGAAGAATCCCAACAATGTAGCTGATCGCTAAGAAAAGGATAATTAGCTCTACTGCTAAGAAAGCGAACATATCAAGTGCGTCTTTTAGCATTGTTAACATTTCATTGCTCATAATTAACTCCAAACTGGATTGAAGGTCGGGCTCTATGAGAAAAGTAACCAATCCTTAATTTCGAATATTCTCGAATTATAGAAATAAACAGCTCCAGATCAAGCTTTATTTCGATATAAGTCGAAATGATTTTCTAAAACACATTTTTTCAATGACTTACACAGCCACCGTTTTTAAATTTGAATTCGACATACATTTCGACTAACATCGAAATTAAATCTTGAGGAGTTAATATGAACTTAGAAGTCGTTGCGAAAGCACTTAAAGAGTTGGGGCACCCTATTCGCCTAACCATTTATAAGAGTGTCGTTAAAGCTGGCTATCAAGGCATTGCAGTTGGCGGCCTACAAGAAGAACTAGGCATTCCAGGTTCTACCTTGTCTCACCACATATCAAGCTTGGCGTCTGCGGGCCTAATCAGCCAAAGACGAGAAGGAAGAACTCTATTCTGCGTGGCGGAATATGAGTGCCTAGAAGGTGTGATTGATTTCTTACAAGACGAGTGTTGCGTAAATGAACAGTGCAACTAATGCACCTTTGAACGAGGCACCTTTGAAGCTCGAACAAGTCTGGGCCGAGTATCAGCAAGCATTAAGGTCATTCCTGCATTCAAAGGTCAACAACTCTGCGGATGTAGACGACTTGCTCCAAGATATCTTGATTAAGACCTATCAGAACTTAGATAAGGTACAAGATGCGAGCAGCGTAAAGTCGTGGCTATTCCAATTAGCCAATCACACGATCATCGACTTTTACCGTAAGCACGCTCGACAACAACGTGATAGCCAAATTGATGCTGAAGATCTGTGGTTTACCGATTTAGACCACAATTCTGAGTTCAAGCAGAAGCTTTCATTATGTATTGAACCCTTTATTCAGGCGTTACCAGAACAAAGTTCATCATTACTGCTTGCTGTCGATATCAAAGGCCAAAGCCAAAAAGAGATCGCAGAGGCTCAAAACGTCAGCTACTCAACGGTTAAGTCTCGCGTTCAGAAAAGTCGCGGAGATCTTAAGAACCTGTTTGAAGAGTGCTGTAACCTGTCACTTGACCAACAAGGCAATGTGATTGACTGCGAACTCAAGCCAGACAACGATTGCAGCAACTGCTAATAGCTAACTCGAACCCGTTATTCAAATAGAACAAAGCCAGCAATTGATGCTGGCTTTGTTGTTTTTATAATCTGTAAATCACTTTGCTTAAGCTAGCCTAGTGTTTGAGCGAACCTAGTACTTGTGCGGACTTAGCTACGCGGCTTCCGCTTTGACGACCGGTTGATAGCGCCCCGGTTTATGGTTCATCGCTAGAATCAAGTTAGTGACTATCGCACCAAGCACAGACAGTAAGACCAGTGACACATCAACAATAAACAGTGAAAGCACAACGATCGTGCAATCTAGTGCCATCTGAACCTTACCCGCTCGAATTCCAAAACGTTCTTGTAAGAACAACGCCAGAATGTTGAAGCCACCTAAGCTCATCTTATGACGGAAAATCACCAACATGCCGGTACCAATCAAGCCACCACCAATTAACGCTGCATACAATGCATGAATTTCGGCAATCTGAATCACGTGATACAAGTGATCTACGGCGAACGAAACAATCGAAACAGCGATAAACGTATTGATGGTGAAGCGCCAGCCCATACGAGCAACCGACAAAATATAAAAAGGTAAGTTAAGTGCGAAGAACACTTGGCCAAAGCTTAGGTCTGTTACTTTGGTAATGAAGATCGCTAGACCAGCCGTGCCTCCGGTGAGCAAACCGACTTGGTTGAAAAAGATAACGCCGAGTGAAACCAGTGCGCTACCTAAGAGCAGTGCCAGTAAATTTTCGCGAAGGTTATGATCTTTATCCATATGAATGACTCTCCCTGAATCTTTTAACATCGCGTTTCAGTAGTTTTGAAACGATTTATGCCCAAATTTACGATGTTTGACAGATAAGTCGAGTGAATGGCCAATGTTGATTAGTGATTAGTTTGTATATTAGTTTTTACAGTTTTGTGAAATCTTCAATTAAACAGACAGTTACAATCTTGCATTTGGACTTTCATTCTTAATTACATACTTCTATCTATTAACCAGCAAACTTCGAGTTTTCCTATTTATTGGTCACGTTTCGCCCTAATTCTAACGACGCATAAATCTATGCATAAAACGCATAGACTAAATCACAAATGGTCATTTGATACATACCCTACTCGTCATTATGATGCGCGACTTCTTACAACATTGAGCGCATGTAAACACCTTATGTTTTCACAATCTCTTTTTGCCCAACTGGCCAGAATGACGCTATTTCTCGTCATTAGTTTGGTTATTGTGCATCACAGTCAGCCATTGATTGATCTCTTGGCTCAGCATGCCGTGAGCAGTGGCTGCCACCAGCAATCAGCGCATGAGCATTCTGGGCACGAACATCACCATGAGATGACTGACCAACACATGTCAGCGCAAGACCACTCACATCACCACCATTAATTTAAGAGTATTAGAATGAGCATTTTCCGTTTTCCTTTACTGGTATGGCTTGGGATAGGCACACTTATTATCAGTCTAGGGATCAGACAATCATTCGGCATTTTCATGATGCCAATTTCAGAACATTTCGGTACAGGTCGCGAGTTTTTCAGCTTCGCGATTGCGCTACAAAACCTATTGTTTGGCGTGTTCCAACCTTTTGTTGGTATGGCTGCTGACAAATGGGGAGCAAGACGCATCATTATTGCTGGCGCATGTGCTTACGGTTTGGGTTTACTTCTTACCTCTATTTCTACCGAATCAAGCATGCTTTACGTTTCACTAGGCGCGCTCGTTGGCCTTGGATTAAGTGCGACGAGCTATGTGATCGTATTAGGTGCCGTAGCAAAAGTAGTACCTGCAGAGCACGCAGCTAAGGCATTTGGTTTAACCACAGCAGCAGGTTCATTTGGTATGTTCGCGGTAATTCCGGGCGCGCAATACATGTTGAACGAATTTGACTGGCAGAGTGCGATGCAAGTCTTTGGCGTACTTTGTTGTTTCATGATCTCTTTTGCGCTGTTTATGCGAGCGCCTAAAGCAGCCTCAAACAAACAAGCGCAAGCTGAAGAGAACCAAACGCTAAAAGAAGCGCTGTCTGAGGCGTTTGCGAGCAAAAGTTACTGGTTAATTCACGCGGGCTTCTTCGTGTGTGGTTTCCACGTAATGTTCATTGCGACGCACCTACCAAGTTACTTAGCAGACAAAAACCTACCCGCGAGCAGCGCAGCAATGGCACTGGCTTACGTTGGCATCTTCAACATCTTCGGGTCTTACTTCTGGGGTGTGATGGGCGACAAGTTCAGCAAACGCCATGTAATGTCGGCACTGTACTTAGTGCGTACTGTGGTTATCGGTGCGTTTGTCACTTTGCCTGTTACTGAGTCAACCGCGGCTATCTTCGGCGCGGCAATTGGATTCTGTTGGTTGGGTACAGTTCCGCTAACGTCTGGCTTCGTTCGTCAGATCTTCGGTGCCCGTTACCTATCAACGTTGTACGGTTTGGTGTTCTTTACTCACCAAGTGGGTAGCTTCTTAGGCGCTTGGGTTGGCGGTCGTATTTACGATTACTACGGTTCTTACGAGCCAATCTGGTGGTCAACCGTGGTACTTGCATTTGCGGCAGCGCTTATCCATTTACCAATCAATGACAAGCCGATTGAGCGACTGAAATTGGCAATGGCTTAACGTTTAACGCTGACTCCCCCACTAGCGTAAACAACAAGTCGTTCCAATAAAGCGAGTGAGTATTGAAGGGAAACATCCTGATATACTCACTCGCTTTTTTGTTAGTCACTATTTCACCAATTAAAACGGCCGATATTTGCATAAACCTCACTGAATAATAAGACTATCCTTTTCGTTTTAATTTATAGTATCCACTCGCTCCTTTAAAACTAATCCGCAGGCTTATGGAATACATAGATCAGACTGTCCTTATCGCAATGGCACTCATTTTTGCTGGCTCATTTGTGCAAACCGCAATCGGCTTTGGTTTGGCTATTGTTGCAGCCCCACTGCTGTTTTTGGTTTCACCAGACTATGTACCTGCGCCTATCTGCTTGGTTGGCCTGTTTATCTCTTTATTCAACGCCTTTAAACACCGTGCAAACATTTCTATTGGCGGGTTAAAAATCGCATTGCTGGGCCGCATTCCAGGCTCACTGGCAGGCGGAGCATTATTGGTGATGGTTTCAACGAGCGTGCTATCACTTTGGTTGGGCTTATTGGTGGTATTTGCCGTGATTGTTAGTCTACTGCCATTCAGACTCGAACCAACCCCAATCAAGATGGGTATTGCAGGGTTCTTCTCTGGGTTCTTTGGCACCAGTTCTGGTATTGGTGGCCCACCGATGGCACTGCTACTCCAACACCAAGATGCCAATCAGCTTCGTGGTAACCTTTCTGCGTTTTTCGTGTTTAGTTCGATCATTTCGTTGGTAGTACAGATCCCAATTGGCTTCTTCACGCTACACCACTTGATCATCACTATACCTTTGCTGCCTGCTGCTTGGTTGGGTTACAAAGTGGCGTTAATGACGACACAAAGCATCCCTAAAGAGAAGATACGCATTGGTTCATTACTGCTATGTTCTCTCAGTGGCTTTACGGCAATCTGGCAGGGTTTAGCTGGCTAGTTATTGGCGATAAAGACCGGAAAAGACATCTTAGAAAACCAACACAGATCAAACACCCAATAGATAAAAGGACGCTCTATGACTTACGACGAATTCAATTCATTCTGCGAGTCGCTGCCTGCAACCAGTTATGTGATGCAGTGGAATAACTCGCACGTTTGGAAAGTGGGTGGCAAGGTGTTTGCGATTGGTGGTTGGGGACCGAAAGATGAGCCTGCGTTTATCTTCAAGGCGTCCGATCAGAACTTCGACTTTCTGAAAGAAGAGCCGGGCTATAAACCCGCACCCTACTTTGCTTCACGCGGTATGAAATGGATTCAGCTGTTTGAAAGCACGCCAGAAAGGGATGAGGAGCTGAGATACTATCTCATTGAGTCACACCGAATTGTGTCCTTAGGTCTAACCAAAAAGAAACAAGCAGAGCTAGGGCTCAATCAGTAGCGTTTATTACGTACTGCTAATCTGAGCCCTTCTTTTGCAGTGAGGAAGGATCCCTAAGAAGTCTGTTTCAAAAATGCAGGTAAATAGCGTTCTATTTTTTGCTCTGAGATAAGCGGCACCAATAAATAGATCAAACCCGCAAAGGCAATAGATCCGGCTAAGTCTTCTGGTCGATGCATGCCAAGCCAAACACGGCTATAGGCGACACCACCAGCCCAAGCCAGTAAACCGCCGACGAGATAAAAGCGTTTCGCCTCTAGGAGAAGACCACCAAAGAACGCCAAACACACACCGACAAAGATCATATGTCCAGATGGGAAAGAGTAGTCGGTTTCACCCAACCAGTGACGCGTTCGCCACTCGCTCACCTTATCTTGTACAGACTCAATCGCAGCATTCTTTTCAACCAATGGTAATTCGTAAAACACTTCCGGCATATCAACCACTTCCTGCGTCACCAAATACTCAGAATAAGGACGAGGGCTCTCAGTGGAATGCTTTAAGAAGGTTTTCGCTGCAAAGCTAAGCACCAACAACAAGCCGAGCTGCAAACAAAGACTGACTAACTTAGCTTTGGAAAACTTCATCGTGAACAATACTAAAGACAAAATCACTAGCGTTACCAAGAATCCTTGATTGCCCGCAGAGTAAGTCACAAACGTTATGAAGGCGCCATAGAAAGGCAAAACAGCACTTCCAAGGTCGAAGTCAGATCCAAAGATCAAAAAGGGTATGAGGGAATACAAACTTAGAACGAGCAGTAATAAGCCTTTGGATTTGTTAGAGAACAGAGAAGTCATGGCTAAGATCTTTTAGATAAAGTGGTTGGATGCTATCGCAGCTTAGCATCGTCAATATCAATTTTATGTCAAAACGGTCAGTCAGCCGTCATGGTGTAACAATATTCGATTAATGGACCTCTTGAGTATTGATTCGGTGAGCAGCCACGCCAGCACCAATAATGTTCAACATCCATTTATGTTCATAGAGATAGCAAAAACCACTGAAACCAGACGAAACAAAGGCATCACCCCACTAAGTAGACTACCGGACGCGTTCTGCTGATAAAGTGAACACTTACCGGATTATAAAGCCAGAATCTTAAAAACTTTGCTATCAGTCCTTTAAATCCACTATTGAAAGGATTACCATCTGGTCTGCTTTCAAAAGCAAAACAGATTATTAATTTTTATTCTCAGGGCGGGGCGAAATTCCCCACCGGCGGTATGTCCTTAGCAAAATCTAAAGATAAGCCCGCGAGCGCTCGATTCGTCGAGGTCAGCAGATCTGGTGAGATGCCAGAGCCGACGGTCATAGTCCGGATGAGAGAGAATGAAAACACACTCGTTTAAGTTGGAAAAGCGTACCCGCGTGAGTTGGGTTCGTACCTCCAACTTAGGCGGGTGCATTTCGTTTTGGATAAAACCATAATGAGCTAATACCAATCACAGTAAATAAATGATCAGAGATAGCGCAGGAAAAACGCTTGAGAACAAGGCAAAATTTTTCGATAAGTAGTTATTCTACAGTCAAAAATTCTAACGCCGTTATCAAGGGTTTTAACTAGCTAGAATGACCAGTTGTTTACTACGATTGGTACAAGTTACTTGTAATGAGTAGGCTTTGTTGTGCTCGGTTGAGATCCCTCATACAGCCCTGATTCTGGTGATATTTTAGGAGTTTAACCATGAATCAGTCTTCACTACTTGCCGAATTTGGCGAACCAATCACTCGCGTTGAAAACGCACTGCAAGCTCTGCGCGAAGGTCGTGGCGTACTTCTACTTGACGATGAAGATCGTGAGAACGAAGGCGACATCATCTACTCAGTAGAACACCTGACGAATGCTCAAATGGCGCTTATGATCCGCGAATGCAGCGGCATTGTGTGCCTGTGTCTAACTGACGAGCAAGCGAACCAACTTGAACTTCCACCTATGGTTGTTGATAACAACAGCGCAAACCAAACTGCGTTTACCGTAACTATCGAAGCGAAAGTTGGTGTAACAACAGGTGTTTCTGCCGCTGACCGTGTAACAACGATCAAGACAGCTGCAAATCCAACAGCTAAGCCTACTGATCTTGCTCGCCCTGGCCACGTATTCCCATTGCGTGCTCGTAAAGGTGGAGTACTGGCTCGCCGCGGCCACACAGAAGGTACAGTGGATCTTATGCAAATGGCTGGCCTTCAATCTGCCGGTGTACTGTGTGAAGTAACAAACCCAGACGGCACGATGGCAAAAGCGCCAGAGATCGTTGCTTTCGGTAAAATGCACAACATGCCAGTACTGACCATTGAAGATATGGTTATGTACCGCACTGAGTTCGACCTTAAGCTTGCGTAACGTTTAGTTCAGTCCTCAATGCTAAACACTTAGCATTTAGCATTGAAGGTAACTAAACTCAGAAATGAATCTTGAAAGGCCTCACTCTTACTACTTTTTCTAGTTAAAAGTATATAGAGGGTGAGGCCTTTTTAATTTCCGTATTTTGAGACGAGCTAGGGATTGATCGCCGAAGTGTCCCTACCTATCGAAACCTCCCCAGCCTAATCACAAGAAAAGCGTAACCTCTCAAAAAATCCTGCAAAATATGAGAAAAATTCACTCGAATGGTGAAGTCATGCACCATTATTGAACATCCAGAAATAGAGAAAAAACATAAGCAATTGAAATGTAACAATTATATATTTTGGCACGGTGTCTGCACTACCACTAAGTAGGTATACACATATTAGGAGTTAAATATGTTTGTAATTATTTCAGTTGGTTTATCCATAGCAGTACTTGCTGCCCTGTATCATTTCTCAAGGAAGAGAGAAACAGCGCTATCACACCGGTTCGAAACCTTAGTTTTGCTTAGAGAGCTATTGTTGTTATCACGTAAACATCGCGCTGCAACGCATTACGCTCTGGCGTATAAATTGTCTAGCGACTCTATTCGTAAAGTGAACGAGATTTACGACAACATACTTGAGGTCTCTGAATTGCTTCAATCTCATGTTTCGTTTGATAGTCGCCCTATGTATCGCATCTATCACCTTAAGCTCATTGCCATGCACAGCGACTGGCAAAACCGCAGCTTGGTGCGTAACCAATCGATTCATGGCAAAACAATTCGCCACAGCATGTTCTTGATGGATGAAGTGATGATCATCTGGCTGATCCAGTCTGAGCGAGAAGACATGAGTAGTGAATACCACATGAATTGGCAACAGATCTTAGACTGCATGGAGATCTTGACCAAGCTGAGAATGTGTATACCTGATATGGAGAAGCCTGAGGAGTATGCGAGATTCAAATTCTACGCATCTCAGACACACCGCAAACTCAACCAATTATCGATTATCTGCCCTATCAGCAGTGGGTCGCCCATTTGTACACGTGCGATGCATGCACTTACCGAGATCGCATCAAGCACTGAAGCGACCCAACCAGCAGATAGCATGTACGAGTTAACCAGTGATATCTCTACTGTGGTATCGCAAGTCTACGACCAAGTATTATCAGACATTACCAAAAGCTTGTATCAGCCTTTACCTAGCATCAACGATAAGGCGATTAACACCCGATTATCCGTACATCATTACATGTAAAGACTTCGTGAGAGGAGAGCGTGCTGGAACTCTGAATTATTGAGTTCAAATCCGATATCACCATTGATATCGGATTTTTGTATTTATGGGCTTATAGATTTATTTGGTTCTATTTTAGGACGAGACAAGTTATGAGCGATGTAAGCTTAAACGTCTCCAGATTTGATATCGCTAGACCAAGCTTCTGCTGCAAAATCAATGAACTGACGAACAACAGGCAGCTGATAACTGCGAGACAAGTACACCGCCCAAAGCACACTACTCGGTGAAACGAAATCATCCAAAATTCGTTTCAACTTCCCTTCTGCAATCAACGGATTCGCTAAATCACAAGGTAATCGAACAACCCCTTTACCATGCTGTGCGGCGCGAGCTAACACCCCAACATCATTGGCCTTAATAGTCCCCGACACTTCGACCGAATAATGTTGGTTATCCTTAACAAAATCCCACTTAGAGACACTCAAATGACGAAAACAATTGTGTTGTCGGAGCGCTTCAACCGTTTCAGGTTCACCGTGTTTGTCTAGGTAGTCTTGTGAGGCACACACAACCGAATCGATTTCCATTAGCTTTCGAGCAATCAAGCTATCCTCAGGTTGATCGGTATAGCGCAGCGCAATATCGATTCTATCATCCACCAGCTGAGCAAAATGGTCAGAAGCAAATAGCTCTACCGTGATATTAGGATGAAGCTCCGTGAATTGTTCAACCACACCCAACAACATGTGCTGAGTCAAACCAATGGGTGCAGCTATGCGAATCACACCTGAAAGAGCATCGGTTTGATTAAGTGCAGTGACTTCTAGCTCCGCCGTTTCATGGAGTATTTTCTCACAACGTTGTAGCGCAATCTCCCCTGCTGTAGTCAAACTTACCTTACGAGTCGTTCTGTGTAATAGCCTCTGCTTTAACCACCCTTCGATCTCTTGGACATGCCGTGAAACCTGTAAACGGCTCATGTCCAAATGCTCTGCTGCTTGAGTAAAACTGGCGCAATTTGCGACTTCAACAAAGCTACGCATCGCCGTCAACCTGTCCATCACACTCTCCCTTACCGACTTAACCAAGCCTATTAGATAACTGTATAGATACAATCTACATCATTTCACGATATTTATCGCAATCTAGTGAGCTATTAGACTGCAATGGCTGTCGAGAAACAGACTCAATAAATTAGATAATTGGAGAGACATTATGAAAATTGCAGTATTAGGCGCATCAGGTTGGATTGGTAGCCACATCGCTCAAGAAGCTCAATCTCGCGGACACGAAGTTGTTGCTGTTGTAAGAGATGCAAGCCGCGTAGAAATCAACGATGTTGAAGTTCGTTCATTTGATTTACAAGAGGAAGCGGCAAGTCTAGCGACCGCTTTCTCAGGCGTTGATGCGGTAATTGCTTCGATTGGTGGACGCGCTCTAGGCAATCACGACATCGTAAAAAACACAGCTGCTAAGTTGCTTGATACATTGCCAAGCATTGGCATCGAACGTCTACTTTGGGTAGGAGGTGCAGGCTCATTAGAAGTGGCGCCAAACATACCGTTAGTTACCGTTCCTGACTTCCCTGCGGACTACAAAAACGAAGCGCTAGCACAGGGTGAAGCGCTTGAAGTGTTCAAACAATCTAATGACAAGGTTAACTGGACATTCGTCAGCCCTGCTGCGGAAATCTTCCCGGGCGATAAGCTATCAACCTACCGCACAGGTGGTGATCAACTGCTCACTGACGAAGATGGCAACAGCAAAATATCCGTCAGCGACTACGCTATCGCGATGATTGATGAACTAGAAGCTGGCAAGTTCCCACGCCAACGTATTGGTGTCGCTTACTAGTCAGCTCATATATAAAAACTAAAAAAGCCGCTTGTTCAAAACAATGCGGCTTTCTCATCTTTATATTGAGCATTCCTTTAATCCAATGGCAGGTGACCCGTTTTCACTAGGATAACCGTCTCTTCTTCCACATAAGGGAAATGCTCGCTCATATGAGGGCTACGCATCCATGTGTGTTTTGGATACTCGCCATGTTCATCTTTAAAAGTGCCTGACAACACAAAGATCTCTTCACCACCAAAGTGACGGTGCGGCTGAAAACGTTCGCCAACAGGCCACTTCACTAAAGCGACATGCTCGTGCTCGAATTCATGCAGTGGCATCACTTGTAAACCACCAATACCCGGAAGCCACTCTGTTTCTAGAGTATTAATGCGAACTTGAGTTAAGTCTCTCGCATCAAACTGGTTGAGCTTCACCAAGATCGTGCAGCCATTTTTGCTTGATGGAGAATGCGCACTGCCCGGGGGATTACGGATATAAGTACCGGCAGGGAAATCTCCAGTTTCATCAGAGAAAACACCGTCTAACACGAAGATTTCTTCGCCTTGCGGATGCGGGTGCTCAGAAAACGAAGATTCCGGTTCGTACTTCACAACACTGGTCGTGTGACCTGATTCTTTATCTTTTCTTTCAAGCGGCTTACGCCACACCCCTTTAGCAGGGCTTGCAATCCAATCTAATGTCTCGGTTTCTATAACCAGTCTCTTTGAAAAGTCCATGTTGAACATAATGGCGACCTTACTCTTGTTATCGTTTTAATTATTATTGTTGTCTTTCTCGTTTCTATTCTACGCGAATACTCATCAAGGAGGCCATCTCGCTGCTATTTGCCTACGCGACAGCCACCTAAAAAGAAGCCTAATTAATTGCGGCCAGCAATCACACCGCCATCAACATCCCAGATTGCACCCGTGACCCAATCAGCACTGTCTGACAGTAAGAAAGAGATGCTATTGGCGATGTCTTTCGGCAAACCAACTCGACCAATCGGATGGAATGCGTTGAAACCTTCTAACGCTTGATCCACTTCTTCCGGCTTAATGAAAGATTCGTAAATCGGCGTTTTAACCACAGCCGGGGAAACCGCATTCACACGAATGTTATGCTCAGCCAGTTCCATTGCCATGTGTTGTGTTAACGCGTGCAGGCCAGCTTTAGCCATTGAATAGGCAGAAGATGGCGTCGCTTTGATTGCTTGCTTACCCCACATAGAACCAACGTTAACCACACTGCCGCCGCCGTTCTTGATCATCAACTTGCTTATCGCTTGAGTAATGAAGAAGGTTGCTTTATTAAGCTGCATGTATTGCTCGTAATCAGATTCTTGGTGCTCAATAAACGCTTTAGGGTTGAAGTAACCTGCAGCATTAACAAGGTAACCAATACCTTCTTCGAGCGACTCTAAATGTGCAATAAGGCGAGACACACTCGCATCATTATAAAGGTTAGCTTGCCAACCAGAAGCGTGGCCTAGTGATTGAAGTTCTGACACCGCTTTATCTAACTTAGTTGGGTTATTGCCGACAACCAACACATGGATGTTTTGAGCGACTAACTGCTTCGCTGTTTCAAAGCCCATACCACTTGTGCCACCGATTACTACTGCAATACCATTTTTAGTGAAGTTCATTTTGTTATCTCCTAAGTCATGTGAACGTGGTAATCTTAGGCTTTGAACTAACACTATGAATAGTAAGTACAAATCGGTTAGGTAGGTACTTATTGGTACATCTTTATGAAAAATCAGGAAAACTTTTTTTCAAGAAAATCAGCACCAGAGCGCTCAGCTCGCATGGTAGAAACCATCTACGGCTGTAAATGGTCGCTAACGGTTTACCAATTACTGGCAAATGGCATTAATCGTCCCGGTGAAATGGTGCGCTCGGTCGAAGGGTTATCGACCAAGGTATTGAATGAATGCTTGAAGCGAAATGTGGAGTTTGGGATTTTAGATAAGCAGATGTTCAACGAACTGCCACCAAGAGTTGAATACCAAGTGACGCCGTTCGGCGAGAAGTTCTTGTTGATTCTAGACCAGCTGGAAAACCTACAAAACGAAATCGACGAGATGTAAGCCCAAGCCAGTCCAACTATTGCCAAAAGAAGGAGGAAGGTAGCACGCGCCATTTAGCTGACTGGCATTTGCTCAAAACGGCCTTTCACAAAATCAATAAAGGTTCGAATTCGGCTCGGTTGATAGCGGTCTCGATGGTAGATCGCTGAAAAGTCGACCTTAGGCACCACCCATTCTTCAAACACTTGCAGCAATTGCCCGTCGTTCAGTTCTTGTAAGCAATAGATGGTTGGAACACGAATAATTCCGTTGCCCGATTTCGCGCCCTGCACCAACACTCGCCCATTTTTACATTGCAGTCTGCCCGTCACATGCACATCGACTGTTTTCTTAGTATCGTCCAGTGCTTGAAAACTCCACTTACGCACCGATCCCGTTAAGCAGTCATGGTGGATCAGATCTTTAGGATGACTTGGCTTTCCTTTACGAGCGAAATACTCAGGGCTCGCGAGTGTTCCCATTTCAATATCCAATAGCTTTCTAGCGATAAAGCCCGCATCTTCAAGACTCCCCATACGAAAAGCGATATCAAACGCGTCTTCAATCAAGTCGACTCGGTTACTACTGAAATCAAGACTGATGCTGATGTCTGGGTAGAGTTGCATGAACTCATTGACCAGATCCGCGATGATCACCTCGCCCAGATAACCGCCAACACAGTTTACTTTTATATCGCCGCGCACCTCTTCGACATCGTCCACCGCAGCAATCAAGGCTTGGTCTATATTATCTAAGGCTTGTTCACATCTCGCGTACAGATCTTGCCCTGCGTGAGTCAGCCTTAAGGTTCGAGTGGTGCGGATAAACAGCGTCACTCCCATCTGCTTTTCTAGACTACTCACTTGGCGTGATACGTGGGAACGAGACACATCTAACTCCTCCGCCGCTTTGGTGAAATTACCTAAACGAGCGATCAGCACGAAGGAGCGAATATCAGACAGATTAATTTGATTGAGCATAGTCGCCAGCTTACTTGTGAAATTAAAAGAGATGAAGCTATAAAGTGAACACTTTTATTGTTGCACTACAGCAACAGTGTTTCAAGTAAAGCGCTATATATCAACAATGCTATTTTCCTTAATATACCTCCATCGCAACGAAACAAGGCAACAAGCACTTGATTCGAATGCACTTAAACAGCACGTCGTAGCCAACCGACGCAATAAAAGTACAGAGGAAATAAAATGAAAAAACTAATCGTAATTACAGGTGCAAGCTCTGGTATTGGTGAAGCAATCGCTCGTCGTCTAAGCGATGAAGGTCACCCTCTTCTACTTTTAGCTCGTCGTGTTGACCGCCTTGAAGCTCTGAACCTACCAAACTCTCTATCAGTAAAAGTAGACGTAACAGACAAAGCGTCTTTTGATGCAGCAATCGCACAAGGTGAAGAGAAATTTGGCCCTGTAGACGCGCTTATCAACAACGCTGGTGCAATGCTTCTTGGTCAAATCGATACTCAAGACGCACAAGAGTGGAAGACAATGTTCGATGTGAACGTGATTGGCCTTCTAAACGGCATGCAGTCTGTACTTGCTCCGATGATGGAACGCAACACAGGTACTATCATCAACATCAGCTCTATCGCGGGTAAGAAAACATTCCCAAGCCACGCTGCTTACTGTGGTACTAAGTTCGCGGTACACGCTATTTCTGAGAACGTTCGTGAAGAAGTGGCGGCTTCAAACGTTCGTGTTACCACTATTGCACCAGGTGCTGTAGAAACAGAACTTCTGTCTCACACAACATCTCAAGAGATCAAAGACGGTTACGATTCTTGGAAAGAAGACATGGGCGGCGTATTGGCAGCTGACGACATTGCTCGCGCGGTATCATTCGCTTACCAACAACCACAGAACGTATGTATCCGTGAAATCGCTCTAGCACCAACTAAGCAACAGCCATAGGCTTTACGCAATAACAAACATCACGTCATAATTGACATTGAATAAAGAAGGGACCTGTAACTAGAAATAGATTGCAGGTCCCTTCTTTATTTGCTGCTTGTTCGCTGAAAACACGTTTTTGTATCTCTGTCAGAACTGCTCTCTACCCTGTCTCTACCATTGCGTTTCGCTTGATACAAACAGTCGTCGACTTCAAAAATGACTTTTCAGTTTTTGAGACACTTTTAGCAAGCGCCTTTTTGAAACGGTCGGGTTAATAAACCTTGTAAGTAATCGCCAGTAAAAATTAATGTTGTCCCATTTCCGTCGTGGAATTAAGTGAATATGAGCATGAGGAATATGCTGTCCTGAATATGTTCCATTGTTTACCACCAATGTATAATCATTGACATCATCAAATGCCTCGATAACTCTCAGCCCCAACTTCTTAGCGAACAAGAACAACTCCTTGTATTCATCATCATTTAGCTCTTCAAGATGAGAAACGTGACTTCTACTGAGAATAAGTAAGTGACCTTCCGTTATCGGATGTATGTCAAGTACAGCTCTCAAACTGTTAGACTTCGCAATAAGGAAATGAGCAGATTGATCACGATTAATCTGACAAAAAATACATGATTGAGTAGCGTTAAAAACTTTATTCATTGGCTTTCAACAGCTCCATAATGGCTCTACGATCTAACTTTCCACTACTGTTTGTAGGAATCTTATCTAAAAAAACGATGGTATCGGGCACCATATATGTAGGTAGCGACGAACGACAAAGTTCAACTAGATCCTCTGCACTAAAGCCAAGCTCGTTATGACTCAAAGTTAAACCAGTACACACCTTTTCTCCATAAGGGTACGGAACGACTACGATCCTATCTGAAGCAGTAAAACGACGAATCAATGATTCAATTTCTTGTATCTCTATACGATAGCCTCTGAGCTTGACTTGATGATCGACACGTCCATGGAAGTACATTACGCCACTAGAGTCATAGCTCGCCAGATCTCCGGTCTTATAAAGCCGTTGAACAACGCTATCATTCCATGGTGACCATTCTATAAAAACTTGGTTTGTTTTATCACTATCTGTCCAGTACCCGCCTACAACCTGAGGGCCAGTCAAATAAAGTTGCCCCACTTCACCAAACTCGGCAGGGAGCAGCTCATCATTCAAAATAACGCAGCGGTTTTGGCCAAAAGGCTTTCCAATTGGGACTATTGGATGCGCTGCTTCATCGTCTCTATTAACCCTAAACAAAGTAAACGCAATTGTTGCTTCTGTTGGCCCATACAGATTGTCCAATGTTGAGTTTTCAGCCAAACAACTCCAGTCTTCAACAACACTGTCCGTTAAAGCCTCACCGCAAAAAAGGCTGTGTTTCAATGTTGGCATCTTTTCAAACTGAAAACGTTCTCCCATTGCCTGCTTCGCAAATGTCACCATTGATGGCGTGGAAAACCAGACTGTTAACTTGTGGGTGTTAACAAACTTAGTCGGAAGCAATTTATCAAACTCAGTGGCTGCATATAGGCACCCACCAGTGGTCAAACATACAAAAATGTCATGAACCGATAGATCAAACGTAAAATCGAAAAACTGACTATGTCTATCTAGATGATCGAAGTTGTACAGTGAAGTAATGCCATCTAAATAACTAAGTAAGTTCTGCTCATTAACTGGTACGCCTTTTGGTAATCCTGTACTACCTGAAGTGAACATTAGATAAACATAAGAACTCTGCAAATTATCAAACTTTTGTTCATTGCAACCTGAAGTAAGATCACTACGCCTAGAACCTATTTTGAAAATCTTATCCTCATGGATATCTATTGCTAAATCATATGAACGAATAATTTTCAGCTTCCTATCACACAAAGGTAATAGAGACTCTAGTAAGTCAATGCTTTCTTCATCGACTAATAAAGTACTGCATCCGCTCGTACGAATAATCGAGGCAATTTTTTCAACAGGAAATGTATTGTTGAGAGGAATGTAAGTTATTTTAGATAACGTGCAAAAAACTAAATGCATAGTTGTGCTTATTCACAGACAACTTAGATAAGTTGTCTGTCCTTCTTAATAGCTGTGACATTGTTAGTTCCGTCTAATTTAGATTATTTATGCGCTTGCAGACACTCGTTTAGAGTAAGCAGTGTTAGAAGACTTATCTTTCTCTGTTAATTTACTTTCAATGATGACCTCATAAGGTAAATTCAAGTTAAGTAAGTGTTCATAACGCTCTTCAATTTTATCCCTTTTGAGCTTTAATGTAGGCGTTAGCAAGCCATTCTCAATACTCCAGGGCAGCTCAACTAAAATCAGGTGATCTAGCCGCTCATGAGCTTCTAATTCTCTGTTTACTTTCCTTAAAGTAGCTTTAAGTTCTTTTCGTACATGCGCAGCGGTACTAGGTGTGCCTTCGCCTAAAACAATTAATGCAATCGGTTGTTTTCTACCAATTCCCATAACACACACTTGTTCAATATCTGGATTCCTACCTAAGCTGCTTTCAATGGGTACAGGTGAAACGTATTTTCCTTTACTCGTCTTAAACTGTTCTTTTACTCGTCCAATAATTCGCCACGAGCCATTAGCATTAAGCTCGGCTTTATCACCCGTCTTAAACCAACCCTCTTCAAAAGCGGCTTTGGTGGCTTCTTCATTTGCGTAATATCCCGAGAAGACAGCATCCCCTTTGATCAGAACTTCACCTTCTTCAGATAATTTCATTTCGACACACGGTTGAGGCGTTCCAATTGTTCCAAGGTGCTCGAAATCA
This sequence comes from Vibrio sp. G-C-1, assembly GCF_021728015.1. NCBI lineage: Bacteria > Pseudomonadati > Pseudomonadota > Gammaproteobacteria > Vibrionales > Vibrionaceae > Vibrio > Vibrio sp. G-C-1. Next base: position 18,587 of record NZ_JAKKCR010000027.1, read on the forward strand.
AAAGGGACATTGCTACACGATAGGCCTGACGTTTCTGTCATCCCCCAACCTTCACCGATACTAATACCGATCTTATGGAACCACAGAAGCACTTCTGGGGAAATAGGTGCACTACCAGACCCAAATAAAACCGTGTCTTGAAGTCCTAGATTTTCACGTATTTTACGCGCAACAATTTGGCCAATAAACGGGATTTTTAGTAGTAGCTGTAAACGATTATTTGGCATCTTCGCCAAGATTTTAGACTGGAACTTAGTCCATAGTCTTGGTACTGAAAGGAAAGCAGTTGGGCGAGCATATTTAACATCTTCAATGAAGGTATCAATTGATTCAGTAAAAAACACTTCAGCTGGATTATAAATCGATGGAAGTTCAACCACACAACGCTCAGTGATATGAGCTAATGGCAGATAAGACATAACGCGAGTTTCCCCCGGTTGAAAAAATATCTCACTGCCAGATGTTGCTGACGACGCAACGTTTAAATAACTAAGTTCAACTCCCTTTGCCAAACCAGTGCTACCAGAGGTGTAGATGATCGAAAACGTATCGTTAAGGCTGGGGATGTTAATATTTTCAAGTGGCGTTAACATCGGCAACCAAGCACGCCAATCAAGCTTGCAATCAACTTTAGCACTAGGCATTGCTATGGTAATTAATGAATCAGGTAAAGCTTTGCTGAGCTCTTTGGAATCATCAAGTTTGCCAATAAACATCGCTTTAGCGCCACTATGTTCCAACACGTACTTTATGTTGTCTGAACTTGCTGTTGGGTAAATCGGGACACTAATCAGACCAGCCATCATTATTGCTAAGTCACATATGTACCACTCTGCCGAATTTTTAGCGATGATGGAGACTTTGTCCCCCTCGACTAGTCCATTGTCAACTAAACCTTTTGCGACTTTCCGTGCCGCGATATCTGCCTCACACCATGTATAAGTATGCCACTTACGATCAACAGGTTGATGAAGCCACACTTTGTCAGGGTGCTTTTTAACATTAGCTTTCAACTGTTCTAACGGCGTACAGTAAGTTGTCATAGTTTAACTTTCCTTAGTTATTAAACGGTTTCAGACCTTAAATTCAACAACGCTACAGCACTTCGATAAATTTAAGCTCCCCAAAAAAGGTGTAAATTTAACCACCACTTGGTCAGACCACATTAATTTTTATTAACATTTGAGCAACAAATACTTATCATCTAGTTATTAAACTGAGATATGAGACAGCAACACTTAGCCCGATAAATGATTATTTTATAAATTAGAAAGGTCATTTACAAAATGGTGAGGTAACTTCGGAGTACATTTGTTGCCCGAATATATTACTGTTAATTCAACAACCGTAAGCGCTAAATCTATAGGGTGCCTATTTTTATCAACACGTCTGTCGTATATCACGGTAGTCTTTGCAATCGTGAACTTACCTATGATGAATTAACTTGATCTCCCCCATTTAACTGATGGGGAAACAGTTGAAATCGACGTTTACCTACTTCTTTAAAAGTGTGTCATTGAATAGATGTCGTTTGACAAACATATTTATTACGCAGCAGAAAAAGCAAGCTTTCTATATAAGCGCTAGAGGAACTTTTGATACCACTAAGCGAGCATGGCTGAAGAGACGTTACTATGTTAAACCTTCCCAAAATGAAGGTATGAAATTTTTTCATCAAAACGTTTGCTCTTCTCTGATTGTTGTTCGGCGACTAAACCCTACAACTTACTATCGTTTATTTTAGTTTCAGCAAGCCATCAATAAACTAAAAAGCGCCACTACTTATTCAGTAGTGGCGCTTTTGTTTTTATTAAGTCTAGCTACAAGCAGTAACCGTGATTAAAACTCAACGCGATAAACTGATGTGCTACCACTTACTTCGTTACCAACCGCAATAAAGTGGTTGCCAGAACGAGTGAAATACTTGATCGACTCTGGGCCTAGGTCACCGGCTTTCGAGTTGTAAATATCGTTATCGCAATCACCGTCTTCATCAACCTTAGTGCATACAGGCTGAGTAAAATCGCGGTTATTTAGATAGCTGATGAAACTTGCACTCTTAGGCTGCGTTACGTCGTAAACCATAATGCCACCTTGGCGCTCAAGTCCAACAAAGGCATAGTGCTTGCCGTTGATCTCAGCCACTTCGATAGCTTCAGGCTCTACGCCTTTATCATCACTACGATCGTCACCGCTTTGGTTGTTATCATTGGTGCTGTTGAAGTTTGCAGGATCTTGCTCCAGCACAATTCGAGCGAAATCATCGCCACTATCAAACACGAGCTCACCTGACTCATCCCAGATAGAGAAAGAGCGGCTACCGAATGCTTGAACCTTTTGGTCAGCAGCGAGTGTCCCTCGTGGCTTAATCACTTTAAGACGTGCAAGTTGCTTGTTGTCTTTCAATGCACCAGCTAATGGATGGTTAGCATCAACGTCTAACTTCTTGCCACGCACTTCATCGACATAAGCGATACAAAAGTCTTTTTCTGTTGTGTAGTTTTCGGTGCCTTTATAGTCATCACCATCCCACTCAAAACCTTTCTCGTCACACATTTCTTGCGTGGTTTTGATGCCATACTCACGACCATCACCTTCATTCGCAGTCACAATGTAGGTGTTGCCATCAACACTGTAGCTGGTGATGCTGTCTGGCATGTAAAGGCCTTCCAACATTGCGTAGCTTTGTAGGTTACCGATGTTTTTATCTTTATTTGACGCATCTAGCTTAGCGTTATCCCAAGGCTTGCCGCCTAATCCAAGAATCGCATCCACTTGTGCACTCGCCACATCAATCGCTGCCAACGCATTGTTCTCTTGAAGGGCAACGTAGAGTTTTCCGTTATCAGCAAACGTTAGGTATTCCGGTTCAAGGTCTTGAGCGACAGTTGCATTCGGCGCAGAGAGTCGAACCTTGTCGGCCAGCTCTGCATGGCGGGGCTGACCTTGGTTGAATGCCTTGAAATCAATCTGAGTGACTGTCGCTTGCAAAGGACCACTGCTTAAATCCACCAGCGTTACTGAGCCTTCAGGATCAATGCTGTAATCCGCATTCGGCTCACCTTCATTTGCAGAGGCAATGTAGCGACCATCTTTCGAGAAGCTCACCATGTCCGGTAATGCACCAGCCGTATAAGTAGTGATCAGCTCTAACGTGTCTGAACGATAAAGTGCAATGATGCCGTTTTGTTGCTTGTCGGCATTTTCAATAGCGACAGCAACTAATCCTTGATGAGTCGACACACTATTCGCTGCACCAATATCAACACCCGAAGCTGCAGCCGCTGATTGAAGATCAATAGAACCCGAAGATGTTGGTTCGCTAGCTGAGTTCATTGATAACACATCGACTTTCTGCGCTTGAGCGTTCACAACATAAAGCTTATCGGTACATGAATCGTAGCTGACGATTTCGGCTGCTGAGGTATCAAACGGAGCGTCGGTAATAGCACGTCCAACCAGACTGATTCCGGTTACCTCAGCATTGGAAGCGCTTGGCTGCTCGATGGATTGGCATTGAAAGCTAAAAGCATCAAGTGACGTTTGAGATGGGATAGCAGCCGTTGGTGATGTTGACGTTGATTGAGAACACCCTACTAGAGCAGAACTTACCGCAATAGGCAGTAATAGTGTCAGCTTATTAAATTTACGATTCATATATCCTCCATGATTTGAAACGCGATCATAGAGGGCTGTTATGACACTTATCTTTCTCTTTTATTAACAATAAATGACAACAATCAGTTTGCTTCACCCATAACAACAATAAGTTGGAGTGAGCATTTCATTAACAAGCAAGCAAAAAAAAAGGTTCATCGCGGATTAGCGGGAACTAAAAACAAAAACGGTAGTAAGTGATATGGTTTAGTCGCCAAACAAAAATCATACACAAACTACCGTTTTCATGCCGAATCATACTTTCCTATCTTCATTCTG
>NZ_JAKKCR010000028.1:0-16508 GCF_021728015.1 Vibrio sp. G-C-1
AGACAGTTTGAGTCACTTCATTCTTCCAGATAAAAGAAAGGACCGAACGTTTCCACGTTCAGTCCTCTTTGTCCCAGCCAAATATCCGTTCAGGTTCAAGCAATAATGCTTATCCGAACGGCATTAAACCTTTCGGTTGGCGTTTTTTATGTCCGTTGATTTTACGGCAATAAAAAAGGCTGACGTATGTACGTCAGCCTTTCGTTTTTTTATTTACTCGATTGTCTCTATTCGAAACAGATCTCGATGAAGGCGTTACCCCATTGAGATGTGAAAGGCATGATGATAATAGCACCTTCACACTTATGACGAATGGTGTGGCCTTTACCTGAAACGACGATTGGCGTTGCCATGTCGAAATCAAAGCCGCTTTCTGCAAGAATACGTTTTGCACCACCAGTCACCATATTAGTGATTTCACCCACCATATCGGTCACTTCTTCGTTCAAGCCATTTGGTCGTTCACCCAACATGTTTTCCATGATTTCTAGGGCAAGACCTTCATCAAAAGTGATCGACATTGAGCCACGAGATTGTGTGCCAACCATACCAATTAGGCCGGATACATCACCACGAGCGATCTCATCTTTCTTAACTCTTGGTTTTTGTGGCTTTAATTCTAGAGAAGCCATCGTTTTTAATACGTTCATCAAAGAAGCTAAAAACGGGTTTACAAATTCAGCGCGCATAATGTTCTTCTATAATCTTATTCTTTCATATCGGAGGAGCAAGTTTGGCAAATGCCATGCGACTCAATGACTTGATTAGTCAATTTAAAGCCATGCTTCTCAGCGTTACTAGCGAGTAGAGTGACAAGCGCATCGTCTTGTAATTCTACCACAGTGCCACATTTATCGCAGATCAGTAGTTGGGAGAAATGTTTATTGGCATTGCAAGAACAGCAGCATATAAAGCTATTGGTTGATTCAACTCGGTGAATGAAACCTTGTTCCAACAAGAAATCCAAAGCGCGATATACTGTCGGAGGCTTGGCTTGTGGTTCACTGACTTTCAACTGCTCTAATAATTCATAAGCGCTAGAGGCTTTTTTATTAGAGAAAATGAGCTCAAACACTCGCTTTCTCTGAGGTGTTAATCTAACGCCTCGAGATGCGCATATCCCTTCAACTTGCTCTATTAATGTGTGGTCCAAATTTTTCACCATTCAATCGGACATCCCTATTCAAACCCTATTTCTAGGTTACTACGTTTTGGGAGCCAATGATTTCTATTAAAGTCAGGTACAGAGCGTATTGTGACCCACGACTTTGAATAAGACAAGGTAACTCAAAATGACAGTGTGACTCAAGGCATAACTGATTAATGAGGCTGAATTAGAGATCTGGTGAATATGTTTATAAAAAAGTGTGAGGTAAAGTTCATATAGCACAATCAAGGCATAGCATTTACAAGGGGCCGGCCTTGCTTTTGCTGGGTATTTCAGCATATTTTTTTGACTCGCTACTAGGGTACTTTGCCATGATACATTCATGTAGGTTGTCCGTCGCTTCAATGCTAGATTAACAGGATTGTAGAATTAATCCCTTTATAATCAGGTTTTTAAACAGCCACCCTCTGGCAGGATAGTTGCCACTGTTAAAATTTAACCAGTTTGTGGGCGATAAAGAGTAATTGTGTCTCGTATCTCAATAGAAAGAAAAGAAGCTATATTGAAGAAGCTGTTGCCCCCATATTCGATGTCAGTTAAAGAAGTGTCGGAAGAGGAAGGTATTAGCACTGCGACCCTGTATTATTGGCGGCAGCAACTCAGAAATTCAGGCTCCGCAGTGCCAAAGAGCAATGCTTCAACCAAGCTCTGGTTCTTCACTCAGATAATGGTGCGTCAATGAAGTCGCTGACGTTCAAAGCAAAAATTGAAGAGTTTGGTATTACCTCATCGTATAGCCGCCCAAGGGGCAGTGATAATAACCCGTGTGTCGAGTCATTGTTCCGCACGGTAAAGTACATGCCAAGCTGGCCAGTAAAGGGTTTTGAAACTATCGACGGTAGTCGACGTTGGGTTGAAGCCTTCGTCTGCTGGTACAACACTGAACACAAGCACCGTAAGCTAAATTACGTCACGCCTTCTGAGCGTCACAATGGAAAAGATAAAGAGATCTTGAATCACCGAGCGCAGGTATTACTCGCTGCAAAAGAGCTCAACCCTGAACGCTGGTCTGGTGATATCAGAAACTGTCAACCTGTTGGTGACGTTCACCTAAATCCAGAAAGAGAAGCTGCTTAATAAATGAGCACCTTATGGCAGCTGCCTTGAAACCGCCGGTAGGGTGATGCCCAGTTTATTCTTCGATATGTAGCAGAAAGGTGTATAGCACTCTTCAAATAGCTTCCCTGAGGCTGGTTTAGTAGTGACGATGTTGATGAAGACAAAGACGGTGAAGTTGATCTGCTACGTTTTTGACAGTACAAAACTGGAAGGTAACTTCTCTCGTTGGAAAGACTTGAAGAGCACAATAATGGTTGAAAACTTTCGTCTTGAGAAAGGAAAAGCAATCGACCTAGAATATCGTTACTATATCCGATCCAAAATGCTAAGTGCAGAGCAAGCTGCGATGGCAGTTAGAGAGCATTGGGGTATAGAGTCAATGCATTGGGTACTTGATGTCAGTATGAATGAAGATGCGTGTCAGGTATACAAAGACCATGGAGCGGAGAATCCATCTTGCCTGCGTCATATGAGCTTAAATATGCTCAGAGAGGAACCAACTAAGCTAAGCATTGTTGGGAAGCAAAAGCGATGCATGATGAATACAGTCATGCTAGAGGCAGTATTAAGTGCTGGTTTTACTCAGGCGGTGAAAAATCAGGCACTCATGCGGTCGCTCTGCTATTTAACGTATCAAACTGACAAAAAGAGCCTCTGCGTAACAGAGGCTCATTAAATAATACGATCGACATTAAACGCAATGATCAACGTTAATGGAGGTGATCTACAAGGCTAAGTGGCCTTGTTGTTAGTCGATAACGCGGGTCATCGCTTCTTCATAATGGCCATCTTTGATTCGGTAGAAAACATTGGTGTCTACTTCTGTGTTCCAAGTCCACTCTATAACGTGACTCGTCACTATCCCATTGCTATGCTTGTCATCCCACTCATAGGAAGCATTCATTTCAGCAAAGTTACAAGTATGATCGCCGCTAACTAAACAGGGTAAATCGGCAGGGTACTCTTCCCATGTTAACTCTTCAACTTCACCATTGTATTCAACGCGTGCACCATTTTCGGAATACGTGTAGGTGACGGCTTCGCCATTTTCGGTACTCATCCAAGTGGTACCCACAAAGCTGATCTCTTGAGCAAACAAGTCTTCTACATAGTGTTGTGCTGTTTGTTTGTCATCAAAAACCGGATAGCTTGTGGCGTTTATTACTGGGGCACTTTCACCTGCATAGACGGTAGAAATCTGCTCTTGTGCATCTAACCATAAGGTGTATGAATCATCCGCTTCTTTAATCGGGTTTGCAGGGTCAAGAGGGTTGAAGTCGGTGTCGTATGTCCAAACTTGATACAATTGCTTATCGTTATGTGCGGTATACGGAAAGATATAGCCAAATTCTCGATACTCGATAGGGTGCCAATAAAAGTCGCCTTTATTTGGCCCTAGCTCCATCGCTTCATAATCGCTTTTAACAATACTTAGTTCATTGCCTGTAGCGACGAGCTCATGGAGTCTTAGATCTGTATCAATCGCTTGATCTTGCTCAATATCTTCTTTATCCATGTAGCCTTTATAGAATTTAATAAAGTAAATAGGCTGTGTTGTTAGTTCAAGAGAGTTTTGAGGCTGAACGGCTAACTCACGGTCAACGAAAGTGCTGATGACAACGTCTTCGAAGTTAGCGTCTGTCGACTGTGCAACAAACGCAATGTTGTCTGCGGCAATAAACTCAGGGAATGATTCGTTTTCACCAAAATCAAAATCAACACTGCATCCATCTGAAGTAGAGTATGCACTGTACGTATCTAATCTATATTTCCCAGATTCAAACTTGTCATGAATTAGGCTAAAAGAGTATCTGTAATCTTTATCGATATAAGCTTTTGCACTCACGCTCCATTCAAAACCAATGTCTTGGCAGGATTGTTCAAATACAACATCCAGATCCATCGGTTCTACATCTTCTTCACACGTGCCAGACGTACAATCAATAGGGTCGCGGCTCCAGTTTAGATGACTTTTTGATATTGCACTTACGTGGGTCAATTCGCCATTTGAGTAGCCGTATGTGAAATTGCCCGCCCAGTAATCGGTCGCGGCTTCTTCACCGTATAAGAAAGTAACAGGTTCAGATGTCGCAACATTGGTTAATGCGTAACCTTCTTGGTTTTTCGCTTTTACGATTGTGCTCGTTGCTTCTTTAGCAAATAAATGAAGGCGCGGTATAAGTACATTTTGTGTTTCATCTTGGTTAAGAGTCAATTGTACGGTCATACCGTGGCGCGTCATTAGCACATCTTCATCAGAGGCTTCCCATGTTCCCGCTTCTACAAAGTTATCTGAACTTGGGCAATGATTCCCCAATAATTCCGCTTCGTAAAATGTGCCGTCGGACTTTAGTTGAGAACCATAGCAATAGACAGAAGCCACGCCATTTACGGTGTACTGCTCGTAGCGGTAAGAAGGCTCTTGCATAAGTAGAGATGCAAGGGTGTTGGCTGGCGTTGGAACAAAAGCTTCTTCTACTTCAGGCAGGTTAATGGTGACATCACCACTGAGTGAGCCATCACTTGAAGTGATGTTTATCTGATAACCAGTACCCGATTGCGATGGAGTACCAGAAATAAACAGAAGATCGCCTTCTTGAACGCTAACATCTAAACCAGACAGCGAAGTAGTGGCTTGATATGTCAGTTTATCGTGCTCTGCATCTGTGAATAGGTCACTTAATGAGAAGATAGCCGTCTCATCTAGGGCTATATCTTGTTCTAGATATAAATTGTTGATTTGACCCTGCAGTTTGGCTTTCTCTTCTGTGTTCACTACCGGTGCGGTATTACTTGGTGGCTCAATTGGAGTCCATGCCATTGGTAATATTTCTGGCAGTTCGAGCTCAGTCGTTATGTCTGATTCGCCATCACTGGCTTCTAAAAATAACTTAAACCCAGTACCTGCTTGAGTCGGAGTACCCACTAAATGGACGGTGTCACCCTCAATGCTTGCTGTTAAACCCGATACGTCAGTATTCGCGGTAATAACTAGCGCATCGTTGTCTTGATCAACGAACAGGTTCTGAATGTCAATTTGTTCATCTGACACTTCTGCTTGCTGCAATGGCAGTTTATTCACTTCCGTTTGAACTTGAGCTTGACGGGTGTAGTCGACCGTAGGCGCATTGTTCACCGGTGGAGCAGGTTGTTGGACTTCAGGAAGTCGGAACTGAGCTTGAAGCTTGTTGTTGTTTTCATCAACAACAGTGATGTAGAGCTTAAAACCATCGCCGTCGACTTCGGGCGTTCCTGCTAATGTCACGGTCGTTGAGTCTTCGCTTACACTTGCTGTGACTCCTGCTAACGTCGTTTCAGCGGTAATAGCCAGTTCATCGCCATCTTCATCATAAAATAACGTTGAAATATCGATCACTTCAGGGACCATTTCTACACTTTTCGTCAGCGATAGAGAATCAAGCACTTCATTCTGAATATATAGCATTGTTGCGTGGTCGGTATCTGGACGCGTATCCAAAGGCTCAACCGTCAACGAAATCGCTGCTTTCACTTGGCCTACAATCTCGCCATTTGAGTCGATATCGTCACTGACTAACACAATGATGTACTCGCCGTTGGTGACTTTAGATCGGCCTTCAACATCATTTGCGCTTTTTAAGGTTAACGTTCCGTTATTAATAGAGACGAGAATGTTTTGCTCTTGAAGTGCATTGGCATTTTCAATATCAACGCTAAGCGTGCCACCTTGTTGGTCTTTATCGGAAAATAGGGTATCGACTGTGGTGTTAAGGCTATGCTCAAAAGCTCGCACCGTGGTCAGTGACAGATCCGAAAGTTCGTCATTAAGTGCGTTTGCCGTATCACCATCAACTTTTGCTTGGTAGTTGGTTACAGGCGGTTCAACTATCGTTTTTCCATCTTTTTCAGTCAGAGGAATAGTGGGCTTGAAATCAGGATCTTGGATTTCGCTGTCACTGGCATTGTTTACGGTTACAACGGCTTGCTCGGTGATCTCTAGTGCGACGTCATCATACTGCTCTGCTGTATCGGCGTTGCTTTTCGTTTCGGTGAGTACTTGGGCCGTTTTGTGCATTTCGGCTGCAAGCTGCTGTTCTTCTGCTGTTGCATTACTGTCTTGCTTTATTTCGACATAATCGGCGTACAGATCAATGCTTTCAGTACTTCCGTTTAGGCTAATCAGTGTCGTTGCAACGTCGGCTTCCGCTTCTTGCTGTGTTTTGCCTTTATTCATTTCAGCAACAACAAGATCCGTAAATGGGTTGGCAACGGTTTGGCCTACAGGTGTTCGGAACACAATGTTTTTATCCATTGGCTGGAACTGATGATCCATGTCTACGGTATAGATACCTGACTCAACATGAAAGTGGGTATTGTCTTCATAAGGTTGAAGAACTTTAACAACAACGGGATAGCTTTCAATGTTGCGCTGTTGCTCTTGAGTGATTTTACCTTCTAGGTTGAGCTGCCCGTGTTCGTTAGTGAGTAACAGAGCCCCGTCGTGAGTGGTGATCTCTTCCCCTGGGTTACATTCACCGTCTAGGTTTTGGTCTGAACAGACTAAGGCATTTTTAAGGTAACCATCCATAGAGGTGATAACAATCCCCCCCATTTGTGGTGATGTGCCTGAAGAAGGGCTAGATGAGTCATCGCTCCCACAACCCGTTAACGCCATTGAAACTGCCGCTGCCAGCAAGCTGATTTTTTTCATTACTCTTACGTCCTTCGTAGGTGAGCCTTAGTGTTTGGTTTGGCTAGATTTAAATGAAATGTAATCACTTAATAAGATCGCGAAGTCTACGTTTTTTAGGGTAAAAATTGGCACTATCAGATATAAGTGAATTTATATCTAGTTGGTGGAACTTCAGTTTGTGAACTTTGATGTGTCGCTTTTGATATTGATGTCACAGAGCATGGTGTAATAAAACAGAGCATCAATTATTTAACTAAATCAGTGCGGTGTCGTAGGGGAAAGGCGTATAAAGTCTACTTTTTAAAGATAAATCACTGATACCATAAATATAATAATATTTATATCAGTAATACGTATGAACTTTAATGAGTACTACTTGTTAGCTATTTTTGCTGCGGTCGTAGAAGAGAGAAAATATACTAAGGCAGCGAAGCGGTTAGGGATAACTCAGCCATCGGTGAGTCAAAGTATTTCAAAATTGCGAGATATTTATAATGATCCACTTTTTGTTAGGGAGAAGCTAGGCGTTAGACCGACAGCATTTGCGTTGGAAATTTATCCAGATATTGCTGATGCAATTTTAAAGTTAGATGCACTATCAGCGACGAGGACCCGATTTGATCCGAGTCTGAGTAAGCGTGTATTTAAAATATCAACCATCAGTCTATTTGAGCACACTTTAATACCTGAGCTTTTTAAGGTGGTTGAAAGTGAAGCTCCGAATGTTACGATTTTAGTTGATAACCACAGTACAAAAGAAACCAAGGATATGCTAAGACTAAGCACGATTGATCTCTCAATAGAAGGCTCTTCCGAAACTGAACCATCAATACATTCTCACAGGATTTATGACGATGAGTTAGTTGTTGTTTGTCGGAAAAATCATCCTGTATTTCCTGCAAGCCTAATAAGCGAGAGTGAGTTTCTAGAACATCAGCACGTTACACTTTCAAGTATCTCTGGTAATCACAGTTTTTTTGAGAGCTTACGGCCCTCTAGTGTCCAACTTTTGCAAAAACGTAAAGTGAAAAGACAAGTTGCGAGTTATTGGGGGTTACTATCTTCCGTTCAAGACAGCGATAACCTAGCTATTTTCACTCGTAAAATGGCAGCTGATAATTTGGACGTATTTAATCTGAAAATTTTAGATAACAATTTTTTAGAGCAGAAAGTTGAGGTGTGTGTGTATTGGTCAAAAGCTAGAAACCTTGATTCATCAGTTGCCTGGTTGAGAGAAAAGGTTAAAGCTGCCGCTATTAATGCTTTATCTTGTTAGTTAGTTAGTTAGTTAGTTAGTTAGTTAGTTAGTTAGTTAGTTAGTTAGTGGTACTGCGATTGTGCCAGTGACATTAGTGTAGATAGAAATTATCGAGACCATTTAGGAACTCATGATTTGGCAATTAGACCAGGGATGAAAGGGAATGTGCCAAGCCTGCTTATGATTGAAGCAATGCTGGTAGGGCTGTATAATCCCCCGCCTTATGTTGAGCAGAGGGTGATCGTTCATTCTCTCAGTATAAGAACAGCTAACACATAAAGCGGTGTGCTATGAGCTATATCGTTGAATTTCTAAGAGGTATCTAATATGCACCCATCATCCCGCTTATCCGTCGCACCCATGCTCGATTGGACTGACCGCCACTGTCGTTACTTTCACCGTTTGCTTTCTCAGCAGACGCTTCTGTACACGGAAATGATAACAACGGGTGCGATCTTACATGGTAAGGGCGATTTTCTAGAATATAACGAGCAAGAACATCCTCTTGCACTTCAACTCGGTGGTTCAAACCCGGTTGATTTGGCGGCGTGTGCCAAGCTTGCTGGTGAGCGTGGCTATGATGAGATCAACCTTAATGTCGGTTGCCCTTCCGACCGAGTTCAGAATGGTCGCTTTGGTGCTTGCCTAATGGCTGAGCCTGAGCTGGTGGCAGATTGTGTGTCGGCGATGAAAGAAGTCACAGATATTCCAATTACCGTGAAAACGCGTATTGGTATCGACGACCAAGACTCTTATGAGTTCTTAACTAAGTTTGTTTCGACGGTTTCTGAAAAAGGCGGCTGTGAGCAATTTACTATTCATGCTCGTAAAGCATGGTTGAGTGGCCTTAGCCCTAAAGAGAACCGAGAGATTCCACCGCTAGATTACGATCGTGCATACCAAATCAAGAAAGATTTCTCTGATCTTGTGATTGCCGTGAATGGTGGCGTTACTACTCTTGAGCAAACTAAAGAGCACTTGCAACACCTTGATGGTGTGATGATCGGTCGTGAGGCTTACCATAGCCCGTTTATCTTGGCTGAAGTTGATCAGCAGATCTTTGGTTTAGACACGCCAATTAAGAAGCGCTCACAAGTGGTTGAAGAAATGTACCCGTACATTGAGCGTGAGCTTTCAAATGGTGCAAGCTTAGGACACATCTCTCGTCATATGCTTGGTTTGTTCCAAAGCATGCCGGGCGCAAGACAATGGCGTCGTTACATCAGTGAAAACGCACATAAGAAAGGTGCAGGTATCGAAGTGATGCAGACAGCATTGGCTAAGATCCCTAAAGAGCTAAACGTATAATCTCCCTCGAGGTTAAAAGTTCGAGCTTAAAAGCCCAAGGTTAGAAACTTAAGGTTAAAAACTTAAGCTTAAAAACCAAGCTTATAAACCCAAGCTTAAAAACTTAAGCTTAAAAACTTAAGCTTAAAAAACTTAAGGTTAAATTCGCCACTAGAGGCTAAATTTGCCATTGATCGTTTCTTTAAAAGCCACGCATTTAGATGTGTGGCTTTTTATTTGATTGATAAGTAAGGGTTTTATTGGTTTCACTAACTTGGTATGGAAGCTGCAATGTTAGAAAGTAGGAAAGATAGGTCATTAACTCATTAGGGAGACCATTATGTTTGAATTAATCTTTGTTCTTATTTTCGTCGCAACTCTACTTGTCACTGGCATCACGTTTATGACGGTATTGGCTGCAACTGGAATCGCGTTAGCAGTTATGTTGGTCTTGGGTATGATGGGGGTTGTGTTTAAGTTGCTGCCTTGGTTAATTGTGATTGCATTGGGTATCTGGTTTTTCAAAAACTTTGTACACAGTTCTAACCAAAGACGTTACTAAGGTCATAGTGTCGTCAAATCTTTGATCGTCAGCGGTTTATCGTTTGAGAATTAAAGATGTGTGATAGAATTTTCCCCAATAATCTATGAATGTGCATACAATTAGCACAACGATATGGAATTGGAGCTATCTCAAATGAATAAAATGCCATTAATTGCTTTAGTGGGAATGCTATCTTTAAGCTCGGCAGTGTCTGCTGAAGAAGAGTTTTCTTACACGGCTAAAGTCGGTGCCGATATGTGGTGGGGAAGTACAAAGCTAAACGAAGTTAGACAAGATGATGATTCTAACTCACCTTCGTTGTATTTCGCATTTGAGCATAATGCCCCGATGCTACCAAACGCTAGCTTTCGTTATACTTCTGTTGATGCAGATTCATTGGCTTTCGATAAGTACGACTACACCTTCTATTACACGTTGTTAGATCACAAGCTGATGAACTTCGATGCGGGTGTGACGTTTACTCAGTATTCAAACTCGAATTACATCGAGCCTCAAAATGGCACTCAAACAAGCTTTGATGAATTCACTTGGAGCTTCTACGGTAACGCAGAGATCAACGTTCCTGAGACCAATTTCGATATCATTGGTACGATGGAGTTCGGTGATAGCAGTGGTATTAAGAGCACGGATTTGATGGCAGGTGTTCAGTACCGAATTCCTGTAGCAGAAACTGAGGTGGCACTGCGTGGTGGTTACCGCGTGATCGACCTTGATTCGGAAGAGTTCTTCTCTTCAGAGGTTGGCAAAGAGTTTGTCATGGTTGATGGCTGGTTTGCTGGCGCTGAAGTGCGCTTCTAGGCCACATAAAGCAAATTTAGAACGAATTTTAAGAACGCCACTTTATTAAGTGGCGTTTTTTTATATCTATTGGTTATATCCTTCTGGAATTAGTTAGCACATTCATCACTTTCGACCATCCTTTATACAGAGAGCTAATTAGCGTCTATTCTTATAAGGTCTATGTTGTGAGGTCAAAGCAAGGGATGGAATATGACACTCAATGAATTACGAAATTTATATAGAGAAAATCTGTTAGTTGAAGCGATCATAGAGCCCTCAATTCAAGAAGGGTCTTGGGTTGTGGAGTTTCGCCATATGGGAGGTGGCTTTGTTCTGCTTACTGATGTTCATGGTGAAGAGTGCCATTACGCGGATTTAGACCTAGCATCTAAATCGGCAATGGCGGTTGGCTTTCAGCAAGTGCGTATTGAAAACCAGTAAGTCAATTTACGTTTCAATCGGTTTTTACTTCCAAAAAGTTATAAAACATACTTTTCTATTCTTTCTTGTTATTAAAAGGAGTGGTTAATCTATCGTCACGCAATGATTAGGGATGTCGTGACCATGTCTTTAAATAAGAAAGAGTCTTCACAAAATAATAATGCACAGTCTGGGGCTAATGAGTTACCTGGGCTAGCAGCACCACTTAATGACCAACAATTGGGTCATCTTCAACACACTGTTTCTGAGTTATCTTCACAACAACTGGCATGGGTCAGTGGTTACCTTTGGGGAGTGAGCCAAGCTCAGCCTGTCGGTGCAGCTGCGCCAATCGCTCAAGCGGCTGCTGCAGTAGCGGCTAAGCCAGCGGGTAAGCTCAGCATTATCTTCGCATCTCAAACAGGTAATGCGAAAGGCGTCGCTGAATCGCTTGAGGCAGAAGCCAAAGCCTTGGGTATTGCTGTCGAGCTTTTCGATGCAAGTGATTATAAAGGTAAGAACCTAGCCAAAGAGACACACGTCATTTTTGTGGCTTCAACCAATGGTGAGGGCGAAGCCCCTGATAACGCTATTGAGTTGCATGAATTCCTACAATCGAAGAAAGCGCCAAAATTATCAAACCTACAATACGGTGTGATTGGTTTAGGTGACTCAAGCTATGAGTTCTTCTGCCAAACGGCTAAAGACTTCGATAGCTTCCTCGCTAAGCTTGGTGCTAAATCGTTTGTTGACCGTCTTGATTGTGATGTTGATTACGAAGAATCAGCAACGGAATGGCGCGCTAAAGCATTAGAGCAAGTAAAAGAGACGCTATCGACAGGTACTGAAGCCGATGTGGTTCAATTACCAGTCGGTCAAGCGGCTACCGGTCATTCGCAATACACCAAACAAAACCCATATACCGCGACATTATTGACGAGCCAAAAGATCACCGGTCGTGATTCGGGCAAAGATGTTCGTCATATCGAGATTGATCTTGATGAGTCGGGTATTACTTACCAACCGGGTGATGCGCTAGGCGTATGGTTTGAAAACAGTTCAGAACTCGCAAATCAGATCCTTTCTAAGGTTGGGTTGTCTGGTATCGAAAGTGTTGATGTCGATGGTGACAACTTATCTATCCACAGCGCACTCGTCAGTAAATTCGAGATTACATCTTCAAACCCTCAACTTGTGACTAAGTTTGCTGAGCTATCGGGCAGCAAGAAGTTAATCAAGCTGGTGGAAGATAAAGACAAGCTTCGTGAATACGCGGGTAATACTCAAGTTGTCGATGTTTTAGCTGAGAAGAAAACTAAGCTATCGGCTGATGAATTGATTGGTCTACTACGTAAGCTGACACCGCGTCTCTATTCTATTGCATCAAGCCAAGCAGAAGTAGATGAAGAAGTTCACTTGACGGTTGGTTTGGTTGAATACCAAAAAGGCGAAGAGTCTCGTTTAGGTGGCGCTTCAAGTTTCTTAGCTCAACGCCTTGAAGAAGGTGGTGAAGTGAAGGTGTTTGTAGAGAACAACAATAACTTCAAACTGCCGCAAGACGACAAAACACCAATCATCATGGTTGGCCCGGGTACCGGTATCGCACCGTTCCGCAGTTTTGTTCAAGAGCGTGAAAACAATGATGCTGAAGGCAAAAGCTGGCTGTTCTTTGGTGACCGAACTTTCACTCAAGATTTCTTATATCAAGTTGAATGGCAGAAGTACCTTAAGTCTGGTGCGCTAACCAAGCTTGATGTTGCCTTTAGTCGCGACCAAAAAGAAAAGGTTTATGTTCAAGATCGCTTAATCGAACAAGCTGCTCAGGTTTGGCAATGGCTTCAAGAGGGCGCGTACCTCTATGTATGTGGCGATGCGACTCGAATGGCGAAAGATGTTCATGAAGCGTTAGTTACAATTGCGGAAAAACATGGCAATCAGAGCCGCGAGCAAGCTGAACAATATATTAATGATTTACGTAAAGCGAAACGTTACCAAAGGGATGTGTACTAATGAGCAAGCAAGTAATAGAGCAAGAAGTGCTAGGTCAAGTACTGGGACCTTTGGCTGATAACGAACGTCTGAAGCGTGAAAGTAAAAATCTTCGCGGTACGATTGAACAAGATCTCCAAGATAGAATTACGGGTGGCTTTACTGCTGATAACTTTCAGTTGATCCGCTTTCACGGTATGTATCAGCAAGATGACCGTGATATTCGTAACGAACGTACCAAGCAAAAGTTAGAACCTTTACATAATGTCATGCTGCGTGCGCGTATGCCTGGCGGGATCATCACTCCGAAGCAGTGGCTCGCGATTGATAAATTCGCAGATGAGAGCACCTCTTATGGTTCTATCCGTCTCACAACTCGTCAAACTTTCCAGTTTCACGGTGTGTTGAAGCCGAACATTAAGTTAATGCACCAAACACTAAACAGTATTGGTATTGATTCCATTGCAACGGCGGGTGACGTAAACCGAAATGTTTTGTGTACGACAAACCCGGTTGAGTCTGAGCTCCATCAAGAAGCCTACGAGTGGGCGAAAAAGATCAGTGAACATCTATTACCTAAGACTCGTGCTTATGCAGAAATCTGGTTAGATGGTGAAAAGCTAGCAACAACGGATGAAGAACCTATCTTAGGTAGTAACTACTTACCACGTAAGTTCAAGACGACGGTTGTAATTCCTCCGCAAAATGACGTAGATGTTCATGCTAACGATCTTAACTTCATCGCGATTGCTAAAGACGGAAAGCTGGTGGGCTTTAACGTATTAGTGGGCGGTGGTCTTGCAATGACGCACGGCGATACTTCTACTTATGCACGTAAAGCTGACGATTTTGGTTTTGTGCCATTAGATAAAACGTTAGATGTAGCAGCGGCGGTGGTAACGACTCAGCGTGATTGGGGTAACCGTTCGAACCGTAAGAACGCAAAAACCAAATACACACTAGACCGTGTTGGTATTGATGTATTTAAAGCAGAAGTAGAAAAACGTGCAGGCGTTGAGTTTTCTGAAAGCAGTCCTTATGAGTTTACTGGCCGTGGCGATCGTATCGGTTGGGCGGAAGGCATTGATGGTAAGCACCACTTAGCGTTATTCATCGAAAATGGTCGTTTGCTTGATTTCCCAGGGAAAGCGCTGAAAACAGGTGTTGCTGAAATAGCGAAGATCCACAAAGGTGACTTCCGCATGACAGCGAACCAAAACCTCATTGTTGCAGGTGTACCTGAGAGCCAAAAGGCAAAAATTGAAAAGCTGGCACGTCAATACGGTCTGATGGATGATGCCGTTTCCGAGCAGCGTAAAAACTCAATGGCTTGTGTGGCATTCCCAACATGTCCTTTAGCAATGGCAGAAGCTGAGCGTTTTCTTCCTGAGTTTGTAACGGATGTTGAAGACATTCTGAAGAAACACGGATTACCAGAAGAAGATAACATCATCCTTCGTATCACGGGTTGTCCAAACGGTTGTGGTCGTGCAATGTTGGCTGAGTTGGGTTTAGTCGGTAAGGCGCCGGGGCGTTACAACATGCACTTAGGTGGCAACAAAGCCGGAACTCGTATCCCGAAGATGTATAAAGAGAACATCACGTCAGCTCAGATTTTAGAAGAGATTGATTCGCTGGTGGGACGTTGGGCTACGGAACGTAACGACAATGAAGGGTTCGGTGATTTTACAATCCGAGCTGGCATCATCGAAGAGGTGATCATTTCAAAGAGGGATCTGCATGCATAATTCTGTCGCTTCAAAACTGAAGTTAGCAGAGCTACTCGCATTGACTAAGACGGAGCAAATACTTCGTCTTGGACAAATCAATGCTGAGTTAGAGCAGCTAACCGCATTAGAAAGAGTTAAGTGGGCACTCGAACATTTAGAAGGGACACATGTTGTGTCTTCTAGTTTCGGAATCCAAGCGGCGTTGATGCTGCACTTAGTGACTCAAGCAAAACCCGATATTCCGGTTATTCTTACGGACACTGGGTATCTATTCCCGGAAACGTATCGATTTATCGATGAGTTAAGTCAGAAGTTGACTCTAAACCTTCAAGTCTTTCGTTCTCAGCAGAGCCCTAATTGGCAAGAAGCGCAATATGGCAAACTTTGGGATCAAGGTATAGAAGGGATAGAGAAGTACAACAAGCTTAATAAAGTTGAACCGATGAGAAGAGCGCTGGATGAACTAGAGGCTGGCACTTGGTTTTCTGGGTTGAGAAGAGAGCAATCTCAATCGCGTGCAAACTTGCCTATCTTATCTATCCAAAATGGTGTGTTTAAGTTCTTGCCAGTAATTGATTGGACAAATAAAGATGTTCATTATTACTTAGAAGAGCATGGTCTCAGTTATCACCCACTTCGTGAGCAGGGGTACCTTTCTGTTGGAGATACTCATACTACTAAGAAATGGGAACCGGGTATGACTGAAGAAGAAACCCGTTTTAATGGTCTAAAACGAGAATGTGGTCTCCATGAAGACGATGGAGAGCAATATGGCTCTGGGATTTAGACTCATTGCCATTTAAAAAGCTGCCATAAGGCAGTTTTTTTGTTTTCTAGGATGAAAATTAGAGCAATTGTGGATAAGTCTGTGGTTATTCTGTAGGTACTTTGTAGTTAAACTTGCACAAATAAGGCTTTGAGTGTTTATTCATCATCTAACCGTTATTTTTACATTTTTCTTTAATAAACACTTGCCAATGTGAGGAACATCTCTATAATGCCGCCTCACTGACACGGTAGACGCCACAAGGCTTCAGCGAAGAATGTTAGTAAGGCAACTAGCTTTAAGCGATTATTCGCTTCTACTTTTTAAAAGTGGAAATTAATTTTCAAAAGTGTTTGACACTGAGAATTAAAACGCTAGAATGGCCGCCTCTTCCGAAGTGATGTAAGTCACAACGAAGAGAAGCTCTTTAACAATTTAAACCTATCAATCTGTGTGGGCACTCGTTGATGAATATCAAAACGTTTTATCTTCCCTTTTTATTAAGAGAAGTAAAACAGATTCCTCGGAATCAACTTTGGTTTCAATGAACTGAGTGACCAATACGAATAACTACTTTCTCTTGTAGAAAGAAAGTATTTGGCACAGTCAATTCATTATCTTTCTGTTGGAAAGATAATAGCTTTAGAATTACTTTTTGTAGTTTTGAAGTCAGTATTCATTGAGCCGACAAAATCTTAAATTGAAGAGTTTGATCATGGCTCAGATTGAACGCTGGCGGCAGGCCTAACACATGCAAGTCGAGCGGAAACGACACTAACAATCCTTCGGGTGCGTTAATGGGCGTCGAGCGGCG
>NZ_JAKKCR010000029.1:0-11051 GCF_021728015.1 Vibrio sp. G-C-1
TCATTAATTATGTTTAGAGCTTGAGAAACATCCATAAAAAAATCCAAGTGCATTAAATACACTTGGATTTTGACAGCTCTGAAGGATCCTTCAACCGATCGCTTTGGCTTTAACTGATCGGCATTACACCTAATGGCAGCCTTTCAATGTTTATCTAGCGAGTAACCAATTATTTAGTCAATACAGACTTATTCAGTTACTTAATACTAAGCTAGTTGAGCTTTAAGGTGCTCGATAACCGTGTCCATTGCGATAACTTCTTTATCACCAGTACGACGGTTTTTGTATTCGAAGTTACCTTCGTCCATGCTGCGATCGCCGATAACGATAGTGTGAGGAATACCCACAAGCTCGATATCTTTAAACATAACACCTGGACGCTCTTTACGGTCATCGAATAGTACTTCGATACCCATAGCTGTTAATTCAGCGTATAGCTTCTCAGCTGCTTCTTTAACGCGCTCAGATTTGTGCATGTTCATTGGTACGATAGCAACTTGGAACGGCGCTAGTGCGTCTGGCCAAGTGATACCGAATTTATCGTGGTTTTGCTCGATAGCCGATGCAACAACACGTGAAACACCGATACCGTAACAACCCATTTCTAGGATTACGCTCTTACCATCAGGACCAAGCACGTTACAGTTCATTGCTTTAGAGTAAGTGTTACCCAGTTGGAAGATGTGACCAACTTCGATACCACGCTTAAGCTGAATAGTACCTTGACCACATGGGCTAAGGTCGCCTTCAACAACGTTACGTAGGTCTTCAACTTGAGCAAGCTCAACGTCACGACCCCAGTTGATGCCGAAGTAGTGCTTACCATCTACGTTTGCACCAGCGCCAAAGTCGCTCATTACAGCAACAGAGCGATCAACGATGAATGGTAGCTCTAGGCCAACAGGGCCAAGTGAACCAGGGCCTGCACCAACAAGTGCACGGATTTCTTCTTCAGAAGCCATCTCTAGCGGAGAAGCAATTTGTGGAAGATTCTCTGCTTTCACTTCGTTAAGCTCGTGATCACCACGGATGATCAGTGCAATGATATCTGCATCTACTTCATCAGAAGCTTTAACGAATAGAGTCTTAACGGTCTTCTCGATTGCTAGACCGTGCTGTTCTACAAGCTCTGCGATTGTTTTTGCGTTTGGCGTATCAACAAGTTCCATCTCTTGAGTAGGCGCTGCAACTTCTTCAGTAGGAGCTAGTGCTTCTGCTTTCTCGATGTTCGCTGCGTAATCAGACTCAGAAGAGAATGCGATTAGGTCTTCGCCGCTTTCGGCAAGAACGTGGAACTCTTGAGAGCCGCTGCCGCCGATTGCGCCAGAGTCTGCTAATACTGGACGGTATTCAAGGCCCATGCGGTCGAATGCTTTACAGTAAGCATCGTGCATCGCTTGGTAAGACTTTTCTAAGCCTTCTTTGTCGATATCAAAGCTGTACGCATCCATCATAGAGAATTCACGTGCACGCATTACGCCAAAACGAGGGCGGCGTTCATCACGGAATTTAGTCTGGATTTGGTACAGGTTTAGAGGTAGCTGTTTGTAAGAGCTGATCTCGTTACGTACTAGGCTCGTCACTACTTCTTCAGCTGTTGGGCTAAGAACAAACGGACGAGAGTGACGGTCTGTGAAACGAAGTAGCTCAGGGCCCATCTTTTCAGAACGGCCAGTCTCTTCCCAAAGCTCAAACGGTTGAACTACGGGCATCAAGATTTCAACGGCACCTGCATTATCGATCTCTTGGCGAACGATATTTTCGACTTTACGCAGTACACGTAGACCAGTAGGTAGCCAAGTATATAAACCTGAAGCTAGCTTACGGATCATACCTGCACGTAGCATCAGCTGGTGGCTGATAACTTCTGCGTCGTTTGGAGTCTCTTTCAGAGTAGAAAGAAGGTAGTTACTGGTACGCATTCTATGGTATCCGTTTCATCATTGATAAAAGAAAATTTGCTGCAGTGAGTGACCACAGCAAATCTGATATAGCCGCATATAATATCAGCCTATTTGGGATCTCAAAAGCGTTCAATGTCAGTTACATTGATGAAAAGCGTTTCAACCACGAATTTCACGTTAAGATCGAACAAATTTACCGCATATTCCTTGTTGTCAGGCTTACCTTTCTTATAGGCAGGGCGAGGATCTTGGCCTAATACTTCTTTGATCACCTGAATGATATGGCGCGCTTGTGGATGGCTTGCGAGCTTACTTTGCGCTTGCTGCGAAAAGTTAACGTCGAGCACTTCTGGTTCATCGGCGGCAAACCCTCCCAATGCATCCGGGATCGAATCTGAGTAGGGGATATAAGGCTTGATGTCGATGATCGGTGTGCCGTCTACTAAGTCGACGCTGCCAAGATCCAACCAAGTCTGCCCTTTCTCTTGAGATACACCTTTGAGTTCAACCGCAGACATGCCAATTCCATTGGGTCTGAATGTGGCACGAGACGCGAAGACACCAATACGTTCATTGCCGCCAAGGCGAGGTGGCCTCACGGTTGGTTTCCAGCCTGCTTCAAGGTTCTTATCGAACAAAAACAACAACCACACATGGCTAAATTGCTCAATATCTCGAACAGACTCAAGGCAGTTTGCTGCGTCAACCAACCTGACTCTTGAGGTGGATGTTGGTACTAACCTAGGCTGTCTTGGCACAGCGAACTTCTCTTTATAAGGAGACTCAATAAAGCCAACAGGTTTAATGGTGTACATAGCAAGGTGTTCTCTGGTTTCAGTTAAGACGGAAAAATATCATAAAATCGCTTGTTTTTCTTTTGATAATAATTATCATTTGATATGTTATAACGTATCAATTTAATTATTTAGGGAAATACAATGAAACCGAATATCCACCCTGACTACCGCACAGTGGTGTTCCATGACACCAGCGTTGATGAGTACTTCTTAATAGGCTCTACGCTGAAAACAGACCGCACTATCGAATGGGAAGATGGCAATACTTACCCTTATTTCACGATTGAAGTGTCTGCAAAGTCGCACCCTTTCTATACGGGTAAACAGCGAGTGCTACATAAAGAGGGACGTGTTGCTAACTTTACTCGTCGCTTTGGTCAATTAGGTAAGGGAGCGAAATAGAATGAAAGTTATAAAATCACTTAAAAGTGCGAAAAGCCGTCATCCAGATTGCCAAATAGTAAAGCGCAGAGGCCGTCACTATGTCATCTGTAAATCCAACCCGAGATTCAAAGCGGTTCAAAAATAGTCAGTCAAATTGATGTGACACGAGTGTAAAAACGAGGGGAAAGTCAAACTTCATTCATTTGTCTGTTTTTCTTTTCCTTCGAGAGGAACCTTGCAGAATATCGCGTGTTAAATTAGCGTATGCTGTGTTTTATTTTTAAATGAATCAATGAGTTATATCGCCAGTTATTTTTGTAGTGAATGTGTTCTTGTGAATTATAAATCTAGTTTTTGTATTTAATGTAGATTTATTTGCTAATTAATTGTTCTTATAGAGTTAAAAGTAGCCATTTGTTACACATTTTGTAACATTTTGAATTTCTAATTGATAATTTTGTCGCGTACTCTGCGCTGGCAATTTGAACATTTTTGTCACAATTGCACAGGAATCACTACAAGGAGGGAACTGATGAGTTCATCAGCTTCAATAAAAAACAACTCGCCAAAGAAACCAGTTTTTACCCGCTTTCTCGATGGCGTTGAATATTTGGGGAACCTTTTACCCCACCCAATCACTCTTTTCGCAATCTTCTGTGTCGCAATCCTAGTATCTTCAGGAATTGCTGGTTACTTCGAAGTATCTGTAATGGATCCTCGCCCAGAAGGTGCTAGCGGTCGTGCTGCTGATGGCATGATCCACGTTGTAAGCTTACTTAATGCTGAAGGCTTACAACTCATCGTAACGAATCTAGTTTCGAACTTTGTTGGCTTTGCGCCACTTGGTACTGTGCTTGTTGCAATGCTAGGTGTTGCGATAGCTGAACACTCAGGTCTATTATCTGCGGCAATGCGCGGCATGGTAATGGGCGCATCTCAGCGCATGGTTACTGTAACCGTGGTATTTGCCGGTATTATCTCTAACACGGCATCTGAACTGGGTTACGTAGTTCTTATCCCTCTTGCAGCAATGCTTTTCCACTCATTGGGTCGTCACCCATTAGCAGGTCTAGCAGCAGCATTTGCTGGTGTATCTGGTGGTTATTCTGCAAACCTACTTATTGGTACGGTTGATCCACTGCTTTCTGGTATTACAGAAACAGCGGCGCAAATGCTTGATCCTTCTTACTCTGTTGGCCCTGAATCAAACTGGTACTTCATGTTTGTTTCGACCTTCTTTATCTCGATTGCCGGTGCATTGGTAACAGAGAAGATTGTTGAACCTAAGTTAGGTAAATATAACGATGAAGACGCATCTGAAGATCTTTCAAATGACTCAATGGGTAAGCTTACTGCTATTGAGAAGAAAGGCCTTAAGCTAGCGGGTGTTGCTGTATTAATCGTGAGTGCTCTTTTAGCTTGGACTGTAGTTCCTGCTGACGGTGTTCTACGTTCAGAGGCAGGTACGATTTCAGGTTCTCCATTCCTGAAAAGTATCGTCGCGTTTATTTTTGTATTCTTTGCTATTCCTGGCTTTGTTTACGGCAAAGTTACGGGTTCAATGAAGAATGACCGTGATGTGATTAATGCAATGGCAACGTCTATGTCTTCAATGGGCATGTACATTGTTCTTGTATTCTTTGCTGCGCAGTTTGTTGCTTTCTTTAAGTGGACGAACTTTGGTCAAGTAGTCGCTGTAGGTGGCGCAACATTCCTTCAGGATATTGGCCTAACGGGTCCAATGTTGTTCTTCGCATTCATCCTAATGTGTGGATTCATTAACCTGATGATCGGTTCAGCTTCTGCACAGTGGGCAGTAACAGCGCCAATTTTCGTTCCAATGCTAATGCTAGTAGGCTACGCACCTGAAACGATTCAAGCGGCTTACCGTATCGGTGATTCAACAACGAACATCATTACACCAATGATGAGCTACTTCGGTCTTATCCTTGCCGTAGCAACTCGCTACATGAAGAACCTAGGTATCGGTACACTGATCGCGACAATGTTGCCTTACTCAATGGTATTCATGTTCGGTTGGAGCATCTTGTTCTACCTATGGGTATTCGTATTTGGTCTACCAGTAGGTCCAGGCGCTGCAACGTACTACACGCCTTAGTGAACGGTGATAGGCGAACATTTCGATTCGCTTATCAACTGAATAAAAGACGAGATACCAAAGAGCCTGCATTGATGTAGGCTCTTTTTGTTTGAGTCAGTAAACTTACAATCCCGCAAACCGATAGGTAACGCCTAGTTCGAATGACCAGCCCAAGTCTCGTTGTATCAACGCGCTGTCGCTGTCGTGATGAATCAAGTCTGCGCGTGCGATACCAATCCAAGTTGGCGTAAACTCATAAAGCCCGATTAACCCTGCTTGATAAACAAACGTCGAACCCGCATCAAACTGATTTAACCCTGAGGCAGAAGATTCGGTGTTAGAAATACCATACAGGTGATTGGACAGTTTCTTGTCACGATAATCGACTTCTAGGTAGGGCGTAATGGTGAATTGCTGTGTCCAGGTTTCTAACGTTCTGCCTAAGTGAAGCTGAACTTCGTAGCCGTTATGTTCTGAAGTCACATCGTGTAAGTAGGTGAGGCGTGCGCCTACCGTTCCTAAGGTTATCCCCAGCTCTCCATTGCCATCTCTGTCTTGAATGCCGTTAGGTAGGTCAACGAAGGTGTCTGACACTTCAGCAAAGCGCCAATTTCCAGATAACCCTACGTAAGGCAGCAGTTGCCAATTGGCTAAGCTACCATCGATAAAGCCTTTCGGTCCTGAATAGAATAGGTTGGGTGTCGCGCCAAATTGAGGGGCATTTTTAGTCGAGAAAACACTTTCACCATAGGTGATGCTGCCTCCGATGATTCCGTACTCTTGATCAGTAAAGTGCTCATCGGCAAAGCTTTCATCAGCAAAAGAAAGTTGGGTGTTACCAAAAAGAATGGATAGCGAGAGGGCTATTTGGCGAATCATAAGCAATACTCCGTTATTGTAATAAATATTAAGAACGGAGTATGTCGATTAAAATTTCATCTGGGCTACAGCAGTTAAGAGACGACTTCTAAAGTTGTCGTCATTCAAATACTGCGGTTAGCGTTTAGCTAGCAGGCGATCGAGGTGGTTTGCGAACTCACGACGGTCGGTTTGAGAAAGGGTGCTTGGTCCGCCAGTTTGGATGCCACTTGAACGCATAGTGTCCATAAAGTCTCGAATATTGAGACGCGCTTTGATGGTTTCTTTGGTGTAAAGCTCGCCGCGAGAACTTAAAGCAAGAGCACCTTTGGTGATCACTTCATCCGCCAGAGGAATGTCAGAGGTAATCACCAGATCGCCGGGTTCAGTGCGTTTTACGATTTCATCATCTGCAATATCAAATCCGCTTGGAACTTGAATTGAGTGAATGTTATTACGCTTGGGTACGGGAACCAAATGGTTCGCGACAAAGGTACATTCGACCCCTGTGCGTTCAGCTGCGCGTACGATTGTTTCACGGATAACCTTTGGACAAGCGTCCGCATCAACCCATATCTTCATAGTGTTCTATTTCTCTGTTAGCTTATTTATCGGTCAACTTATTGCTCAGTTGCCTTATTGGCCAGTTAACTTATTGCTCAGTTAACTTATTACTCAGTTAATTTGGCTTCAAGCGTGGCAACGCGAGCGGTAAGTTCAAGGATTTGCTTTTCCAGTTGGCTAACACGATCAAGTGTCGGCTCTTCTTGTGTCACGACTTCCACTTTAGGGACGCGATTGGCGCTTTTCCAGCTTTTGATAGTCATGATTAAAGCTGGCATCGGAACGGATGTGCTCATACGAGCTTTAACTAAAGCAACTGTCGGCTCTTTCCCTTGTGCTTGCAGTCCTTCAAGCACTGATTTCAACTCTTCAGACACATCTTTTGTCAGCATGTTGACCTCCATTTTTAGTCTTTGGTCATTTTACTCGCTCCGGTGAATGATAGCGAATCATAAAACCGCCCATAGCTTGTGAGAGATCTCTTACAAAGGCTGTGAGATAACACGAATACATCACTAGCGAGATTTAAGTGCATATGACTAAGGTGTTGAATTTTATTTGTTTTATATAATTAACAACTTTATTGGATTGAAAGTGTGATGCAAATCTATTGTCCAAAATCCTAAATCGCGTAAATTAAACCTTGTCGGAAGGATTCTGACACGGAACAGGAAAGCACCAAGGATTTGGTTATCTTCAGGATGAAGATTTGGTTACTTAGGATTGAGTAGTCAAGCATGGAGCGTAAGGACATTGTAGGGATACAGCCAGTTAACAGGAAGTTAGCTGCAACGGAATGACAATGGACACCTTTAGGATTTAAAGGGTTGGATTAGCATCAGGACGATGTAAAGGACACCGCTCACGGAACAAGTGATGTGCGCTAACTAGGATTGTTAGCTTTCAGGATGATTGGACACCGCTAGGACGGCGAAGTAAAGGAAAGAGCTGAAGGATTACAGCCACTATTATGGATGATGCATGGAGCATTTATTAGTAGCCGGACTGCTGCGAGTAAGACCCTAGCCCTGACACTTCGGTGTTGGGGCTTTTCTTTATCTGAGGCTTTTCTCTATCTAGGGGCTCTCTTTAATTCAGGAGCTTTTATCTAAGAACGCGACATCTGCTTTTCTGCTAATAGTCAACACAAGGAGTGTTTTATGACGATAGCAACCTCAAGAACGCTGTTGGTACCTTATACCGAACAGCTACAACACGACTTTATCAAGTTGAATTGCTGCCCCATTAATCGTGCTGAAATGAATGGGCCGCACTCTATTGCCTCTGCAAAACACCTATTTCAAGAAATATTGAACGACAACGTTGGGTTTTGTCGTGCCATTATCCATAACCAAACCCGTGAATACCTTGGACATTTGTTTGTTTCGTCTGAGGAAGGGAAGCATGAACTGGGATTTATTCTAGACAAGGAGTTTTGGAATCAAGGCCTTGCTAGCGAAGTGCTAAAACCTTTCTTCAGTTTGGTGTGTTTTGAAGAGCACTTAACGAATGTGGTTGCGACCGTTAATGTCGGTCATAACCCATCGATTAAGTTACTCGAAAAGTTAGGCTTTGCATTTAAAGAGACCAAACAAGATCAGTTTGGCCCTTATCATGAATATAGTTATACCGAGTTTTGCGACGTTACATTCTATGAGGCTGTAGCTCAAACCGCATAGAGCGGAAGCCGACCATAGTCAGTTTTCCTTGGTACAGATCATCACCCAATGCTGAAAACTCAAATTGGTACACAGTGTGCCAGCGCCAAATGGTGGTTAGCTCATGGCGCATCTTAAATTTATGACCACTGAAGGCAACGCTTAATAGTTGCAAGTCGAGCTCTTTACATTTTCTCGCAATGGCAGTTTTCGCAAGCTCTGATTGCCTGCGCTGCTGCCAAAAGAAAAAGCAAAAGAAGCACAGCATCAAAATAGCCAATAAGTTATCTATCATTTAATCCATACTTCCTTTTTATCTCTATTCCAATTGTCATTACAGCGTATTTCAACGAGCTATAGAGCAAACCAGTTCTTGGGTTAGTCGTCAGTCCGTTATTGAGACTTAGCCGCTTGTTGTAACTCAATCAATGCGTTTGCGAGCTCAGGTGATGGGTTCGAATTCAACAAGGGTAAAAATACCATTCTTAGTGTCGGAATCATCACTAAATCTGCAAATAACTGATTGAACAGGTTTTGATTGCCCGTTTGTGCGAGACGTAGCAAGAATTGCTCAGCTATCGCGGGGTCTTGTAGCGCATGCCAGCTGCGACCCGCTAAACCAATCAACACTTCTTGGTGGCTCAAGCGTGGGCTAGCCAGAACTTGGTTAATGATGTTATTCGCGATCCCTTGTTCTGCACCGGAAAGGGCACGAACCAAAGCTGAAAGTAAGAACAAATCAGGCTCTTTACTAGCGATCTCATTCTCTGCAAGCTCTTGTAAGCGTTGCGCGAGTTTGTCATTGATTTGTGTATGCTCAAGCGCACCTAACGTCGCGTATAGCGGTTCTGATGGCAGCTTATTGATGGCTTTACGAATAGAGACACCGTTTTGTTGGCTGCCTAAACGCGCGCACATATCTGTAATGCCTTGTAAGCCAACCGTTTTCCAGTTATCCCAACCAAGCTCACCAGTGAAGTAATGCTGAGCGTGCTCGTAATATTGGCTCGTCGCGAGGTCTAAACCTGCTCTTACTTGGCTATGGAATACGGCCATTTTGTCTTCTGAAGGTTTGAAGGTATAAGGGTTGTTTGACAGCTTTTGTTGTTGCTCTTCGCTGATATCACCGTTCAAACGCGTGCCCATTGCTTCGATAACAAACTTAAGAAAATTCCCCACATCTCCTTGATGCAGTAGGCCTCTTTCGTCTAGCTTGAATTTTAGAAACCAAATCCATGGCTGTTTGTGTTCGTTCCAGTAGCTAATGGCTAAGTGAGCTTGTTTCTGAAGTGGAAACGGGTATGGCTGTTTCCCCTGCTCAACATCAGAGAATAGGGTGTTGTCGATCTTCTGGATACGGCGACCGAGGTCGTAGATATCGTATTGGCAACCGCTATTCTTTAGCAACTGAGTGAGCGTGTGAATCGTTTCCATAGTAATAAAGCTCCTAACTTTCTTTCCTAAATAGATGGTACTCTATGCCCCAATTTCAAGGTCACTAGATAAATAACTTGGTGAAAAATGACAGCAGCCACAAAGTTACCTCTTTTACTTCAACAATTAGAACAACAAATGCGCCAATGTTCTCTATGGGGTGCTCTTCCGCCTTCGGCTCAAGCTCTGGCGAGCGTTGAACCTTTTGCGATTGACTCGCTACAGCCAGAAGAGTGGTTGCAGTGGATCTTCATCGTTAAGATCAATGCAATGATGGATGCACAAATGAGCCTACCTACAGGCTTTGCTATTCATCCTTATTTTGGTGAAGTATGGAAAAATGAGGCAGAAAAAGCTGAACTGCTAGTGACGATTCAGAGTATTGATGAGGTATGTGCGTAATGTTAGAGATCATTTATCAAGATGAGTACTTTGTCGCGGTGAATAAGCCAGCCGGCATGCTAGTACACCGCTCATGGCTCGATAAACACGAGACTCAATTTGTTATGCAGACACTGCGTGATCAAATTGGTCAGCATGTATTTCCATTACACCGTTTAGACCGACCGACATCTGGTGTGTTGGTGTTTGCGTTGTCGA
This sequence comes from Vibrio sp. G-C-1, assembly GCF_021728015.1. Classification (NCBI taxonomy): domain Bacteria; kingdom Pseudomonadati; phylum Pseudomonadota; class Gammaproteobacteria; order Vibrionales; family Vibrionaceae; genus Vibrio; species Vibrio sp. G-C-1. Next base: position 10,301 of record NZ_JAKKCR010000029.1, read on the forward strand.
GCGAGGTTGCTTCACAGGTGATGCCGATGTTCGCTAACCATGAGATGCAAAAAACCTATCATGCGATTGTTCGTGGTTGGATAGAAGAGGGCGACACGCTCGATTATGCGCTTAAGGTTGAACTGGATAAGATCGCCGATAAGTTTGCAAAAGAAGATAAAGAACCACAAGAAGCCGTCACCGTTTACGAGCCGTTAGCGAAAGTCGAAGTGCCGTATTCAACAGGTCGTTTTCCTACCAGTCGTTATTGCTTAGTTGAGATGATGCCGAAGACAGGACGTAAACATCAGCTGCGTCGTCACATGGCTCATCTAAGACACCCAATCGTTGGCGATACTTCACATGGTGATGGTAAGCACAACCGACTGTTCCGCGATGATTTAGATTCGCACCGTTTGTTGTTGCACGCTTCTGAGTTGCGTTTCATTCATCCTTTTACAAAGAAAGAATTAGTAATGAAGGCCAGCCTAGATGAAACGTGGCTAAGGTTGTTTGAAACCTTTGAGTGGGATACCAGCTTAGTGAATGCTGAAGCACGGTCGTCTAAGTAAAGACTAGGCGTCTAGTAAACATAGAAAATAGAATAAAAACAAAGGGCTGATAGTGATATCAGCCCTTTTTAATGGTTCATCGCGGATTAGCGGGAACTAAAAACAAAAACGGTAGTAAGTGATATGGTTTAGTCGCCAAACAAAAATCATACACAAACTACCGTTTTCATGCCGAATCATACTTTCCTATCTTCATTCTG